>JAHQWX010000320.1 GCA_029856375.1 Promethearchaeia archaeon
AAGAGGTTTCCCTTTCAATGATATTTACAGTAATACTAGTTAAAGAGACGGAGTAATTATCTTTATCCGCGTAAACTGTTAAAATTTTAACTCCGATGCTGAAATCAGAAGTATTTAGTGTTAGATTATATTGATTCAATGATGGATGTTTCGCGAAATTATATAGTACAGTTGTACCATCCTTAAGACTCAAAGTTGATCCATTTATAAATGTAGAAGAAATCTCGTCGTTATATATCGCGGTGATATTTAGCATTTCTCCCCAAGCGATCTCAATCGAAGTAGTCAACGATTGATTTAGATATACTTCTAAAGACGTCTCCCGTTCAACCACATTAATCGTAATACTCTCAAATGAAACGGAATAATTATCTTTATTAGCGTAAACAGTCAGCGCTTTAACACCAAGATTAAAAATGCTTGTGTTTATTGTGAGATTGTATTGATTCAATGAAGGATGTTTCGCAAAGTTGAATAATACAGTAGTTCCATCTTTGAGACTCACGGTTGATCCGTTTATAAACTTAGCAGAGATCTCGTCGTTATATATCGCGGTGATGTTCAACATTTCTCCCCATGCGATCTCAATCGAAGTAGTCAACGATTGATTTAGAGATACTTCTAAAGAGGTCTCCCGTTCAATGACATTTATGGTAATGCTTGTTAAAGAGGCGGAATAATTATCCTTATTTGCGTAAATAGTGAAAACGTTAACTCCAAGACCAAATACGCTA
Source organism: Promethearchaeia archaeon (assembly GCA_029856375.1). GTDB lineage: Archaea > Asgardarchaeota > Lokiarchaeia > Sigyniarchaeales > SOKP01 > 6H3-1. Next base: position 735 of record JAHQWX010000320.1, read on the forward strand.
GCGTTTAAAGTGAGATTATATTGATTCAACGAAGGATGTTTTGTGAAGTTGTATAATATGGTAGTCCCTTCTCTCAATGAAACATTAGCTCCATTGATAAAGGCGGAAGATAAATCGTCGTTATATATCGCGGTGATATTTAGCATTTCTCCCCAAGCGATCTCAATCGAAGTAGTTTGCGATTGATTTAGATATACATCTAAGGATGTTTCCCGCTCAACGATATTTATTATGATGTTCCCGAGAGCTGCTGAATAATTATCTTGTTTCGCATAAATTGTCAAAGCGTGAACTCCAACTCCAAGTTCTGAAGTATCTAAAGTTAAGTTATATTGATTTAGAGACGCTTGTTCGTCCAAATTATGCAAAGTCGTTGCACCATCCTTAAGCGATACGGTGGCTCCGCTAATATAATTAGAAGTTTCAACATCTCTGTATCTTATCGTAATATTCAGAGGTTCTCCATAAGGAATTTCGATTGAAACGCTCTGAGTTTGGTTTAGAAATATATCAATATCAGTTTCTCTTTCGAAAACATTTATTGTGATGCTTCCTAAAGCGACCGAATAATTATCCTTTTTTGCGTAAATTATTAACGCATTAACTCCGATGTCTAAAATACTAGTATTTAATGTTAAGTTATAATGGGAGAGCGCAAGCTGTTCAGAAAAATTGAATAAAACAGTGGAACCTTCTCTCAGTTCTATAGTCGCATTATCAATAAACGCACCAGATTCTAAGTCCTTGTACACTATTGTTATGTTTAAATTTTCGTTCCAATGTATATCAATCAAAGTCTGCATCGTTTGATTTAAATAAATGTCCATTTCTGTATCTTTTTCATTTACAGTAATCGTTATGACTTGAGTAGCAATTGAATAATTTTCTTTTACCGCTGAGATTGTTAAATACTTTATACCGACTTTTAAATCTGACGAATTCAGCCAAACAATGTAATAATCATCTCCAACGCTCTCGCTGAAATTTTCTAGAAATCCGGTTCCTTGTACTTTTACTGTCGCATTAGATATGAAAGTATTAGTTAAGGAATCGTTGTATGAAACAGTTATGTTGAATAACTCGTTCCAAGGAAGTTCGTATGTCAGCGTCTCGGTATTATTAATAAAGATATTATCCAAGTAAGTTTCTCTTTCGACTACTTCGATTTGAAAAACCATATTTTGCGTCGTAAAATTTTCTTTTTCCGCGTTTATTGTTAAGTATGTAATACCTAAACCTAGCTGCGTTGAGTTTATGGTGATGTTATAATGCTCAAGTGTGACATTTTCGGTTAAATTCTTTGCACTTCCATAACCTAATAATTCTACAGTGGCATTTGGTATGTGCTCGCCTGGAATTTCTTCTATATTACTATATAAAACAGTAATATTAAGCGATTTACCGTAAGTTACTTCTGCTGATTTCTCTAGAGTTCTATTTTCACCATCTAAAAACAATTGTAAATCGGTATCTAAAGGAAGAACTTCTATTTTTATCGAGAATTCTTGAGAATCATAACCAGTTTTTAAGGCTACCAAGGGAAGAAAATTCTCACCTAGGTGCAAAGTTGTTGTATTAATGAGTATATAATAATGTTCTAAAGTAGTGTTCTCAGTTAGAGTTTTAACATCAGAATCTATTGTTATTTCAACATCCGCTCCTGAGATGAAAGTGGTGAAAGAGTCTAAATATACAAAGGAGACATTCACTATTTCGTTATATTTAATTTCTATTGCTCTAGAAAGCGTTTCATCTTCTCCATTTAAATATAGTTCGTAATCTGTGTCTTCGCCACCCACAGCTGTAGAATAAGTGATATAAAGGGAAGCGTTGTCTATAGAAACAGTATATGTCTCGTTAAGTTCAAAATTGTCCATCAACATTAATTTAATTGACACCGAGATATTCTCGTTTGTTCGGACGAGAGATGTAACATCAAATCCACCAGTTTTCGCCTCTTGCCAAGTAGAATTTATTTTACTTAATTTAATCACTTCGGTATGAGTGCGATTATTGATTTGTACAATAATTTCAGAGTTAGGAGAGTCTGCCGTAGGCCAAAGATCGTCGCTCTTGTATTCAAAATTCAGCAATGCTTCATCAATTTGATATTTAGTCCCGTTTATTTCGTCGCCCACTTGATTCCACGCAACTCCAGCGTAACGAGACATTTTCTTTTCGTATGTAAAAGAGAAATTGAATTGTTCAAAGTTCAATCTTCCCCAATGATCGTAATCGGGATCAGAATTAGTTTCACAATATATGTCAATCCCAAGCGTTATTGTGAATTCATTACTTGATGTTTCAAAAACATTAGTTAAAAACGCGATTAGTATATCTTCATCAAATGTTACTAACGGAGTTGGATCTAGACTATCAAATTTACCATCGGGAGTGGTATAATAATCGTCATCATCACCCAATTGAGTTGTTCTATAATAGGCCATCTCGTGCTTTGTAACACCATCTGGGTCTGACACAATAACATAATATCTAGCGTAATCATAGACCTCGTATTCCCATCCTCCTCCTTGTTCATCTCCAGGTACTTCAATCCCCCCACCTTGTGGCCTTGTTGCGCATACAGTTCCGTTTACAAC
>JAHQWX010000321.1 GCA_029856375.1 Promethearchaeia archaeon
GAAAACAGCGTGTTTTCAAATGGTTACTCGGTGGCTCTCGATCTTAGAGAAGAATTAAGAAACCTTAAGAAACTTGTGAATTCTCGAGAGTTAATTAAAGTAAATTCCCATGTCCTTTCAAAAGAGACATTAAAAGACCTATTAAAAAATAAAATTGATCCAGCGATTTTAGAAGAAATTTTAGACATTCACTTGGATATGGTAAGTCAAATTGAAGGAACAGAAGAAGTTGTTTTAGCAGTTTTTGGAGAATTAGATAAAGGCCGCAAGCAATTAAACGGATACGATTTTAAAATAACCGATACTATTCCGTTATATACTTTTTATCAATTAGTCTTAGACGAAAATCCCGATTTAACTATTTCAATTAACGATTTGGAAAGCGTTATTAATAGACTAGCTAATAAAGGAATCATTCCTGGTATCAAAATAGTACAGCCCGATAAAGATCATTATTTTAAATTAGTGCAATTAAGAGCTCACGATATTTCTAACGATGAAAACAAAATCATCGGAGAAGCGTTGAAGCTCCAGAAATTTACGCTTGCAGACATAATTGACGCAAGCGGAATGTCAAAAGAGCAAGTAAGCGAAATATTAGAGAATTTATCGGAATTAGGAATATTAAAATATTCAAAATCGTCATTACACGGAGATAGATGGTACATTGTCTCAGATCAGGATCCTAATGTCAAATAATGGTGAATTTTAAAAAAACCAAATAAAAATAAAAAGTACAAATAGAGATGAAGAATAATGTTCAGAAAGGTAGAAAATAAAAAAATTCCAGATTACGATCCCGAAATTATCGCTTGGCAGCGAAAAGATGGTAAGGATTTAGACGCACAGTTGATTTTCCTTTTTCCTAAAGAAGGAGATAACATAAAGAAGAAGAAATATTTTGCAGTAAAAGATTACGAAAAAGCCTTATTCTATAATAAGGGGGTGTTAGTTGATGTACTTGGTGGAGGTATATACGAACTCGGTAAAGACGCGAGGATAAAAGGGACGGAAATCGTGTGGATCGATACTTCTATCGTTGAATTTCCTTGGGGCGTTCCAAAAAACAACGGAATTCCTTGCAAGGACGGTTTAACTGTGGGTTTACACGGTGATTTGAAATTGAAAGTAAGCGATGTAAAAGCTTTCTACAATAAACTAGTGGCTGGGAAAGGAGAGTGGACTACTCTAGACCTTAAAAATTGGATTAAAAGTCTACTTCATACGTCTTTAAGAGATATCTTCAAAAACTACGAAGTGAAACAAATTCTGTTGGAAGATCGCGAAAGAGTCTTGAACCTCGTAATTTCAAAAGTTACAGAAGAATTTTTAAAGTTCGGGTTAGAACTTGAGACATTCAACCTTCTAGGAATAAAATATCCGGACGAGCTACGATCAATTATCGAACAAGATGTAACAAAAACAAAATTAATTTCGAAAATTGGAAAAGAAAGCGTGAACGGGTTAATTGAGCAAAAAAAGAACATTGAGAATCGCATCAACGAATTAAAAGAGAAACTACAGGAAGAGCAGAATAAACTACTAGATGCAAAAATTAATCAAGAATATTACGAGAAAAAAAAGGAACAAATTGAAGATTTTATTAAAGAGTATCAAGAAGAATTAAAAAAAATCAGCGAAAAAATATCGAGAATCTAAATTTAGCTCAAACGGGTACCTGAAAGCATGGCGTCGAAAAAAGCAATTATTTGGGCAATGACAACGATAATAGTTATATTTACTTTAGTTATCACTTGGTTTATTGTTTTAAACTTAATTTATTTAAATAATGGCCAATTTAATCTTTTTACATTTTCCTTTCCAGGGTTAATTCCAGTCCTTATTTTCGTTGGATTATTAATATTTCTACTTATTGAAAGATATAAAGGAAATTTTGACAATTTAATTGAAAACGAAAAAAATCTATCAAGATTTTTGCTTATATTCACAGTCTTTATCTCTTATATAATTTGCGGATTTCCATTAATATTTTCCGTTATTACTATGTTTTACTGGAGTATCGTCCTTCCCATATTCATACCCATATTGGTAGGTATAAATCGCGTATTTAGAAGAAGAATAGACAACTTAAAACGAATTGAAAAGAACCCTCTCGCAAAACTAAATAGCTCAAAAAAAATATTACAAATTCTCGTAATTGTAGAAACTGTTGTTCTTGATATTTATTTTGTAATTATGCTAATGGGGATTGATGGCATGCGAAATTCCCTATTCTATTACATTACCGAATGCGCATTTACTTCAATACCTTTTCCAATTCTATTTTTGGGGTTAATAGAATACATTTATAGGAACTTTTACCCTTTAGAAGGTAAAGCAGCACCATTAATTACTCCGAGAGATATAAGACTTAAAGGAGTAATTCAAATCTTTATTCTTATAATGGATTTTATTATTTGTCTTATAATTGGTTTTTATATTTCGTTTAATAAATTAAAAATACTTCAGTTCGGATTTTTTTATAATCTTATACTCATTTCGCTCATTATAATAATCCCCCTTTTAATTATTGTTGAGGCGGCATATCGAGTTTGGAAAAGAACCATGGAGAAAGAAGGGTACCAAAAAATCGATATTAGAAGCAAAAGAAAAATCCAAATGATAATAGCGATCTTATATTGTATATCTGTTTTCTTTGTTTCATTGCTATATATATTTCCTGCATTTCCATTTTTCTTTTTAAGGGATCTATTAATTTTTTCTCCGATTTTAGTTGGATTAAATGTAATGAACGAAATATTCTACCGATATTACTTGAATTACGATAATAAGGAATTTCTTAATAGAATTTCCTTAAAGCATTTAGTCCAAACGATATTTAGTATTTTATCTACTGTTATAATTATATGCAATGCAATAGATTTGTTTTTTGGGGCTTTTCTTGGATTTGCTATCCTTATCTTGATACCGTTTATTTTAGTGTTCTCATTAATAATTCTTGGAATCATTGAACTAATATTTAGATATAAGGGGGAAGAAATCACCAAGAAATTTAATCAATGGCTACTATCGAGAATCGGAAAGACAATGACCAGCGTGTCAGAAACACCGTCTCCAGAACCACTAGTCGCTGATCAAATCGCCCCCCTGTCTGAAGAGCTTGTCGACTCTGAGGATGATACAATACTACTCGTAAATGACAAAGCGGAATCTCCCGAGCAACCTATTATTGTAGAAAAAATCGAAAAAATACAAGAAGTGCCAGATCAGAAGATTGAATTAAAACGCGGTATAGATTTCATGGCAGGATATATTAGATATAAGGTGGCGTTGAAAAATTTATCCCAATTAGCAATCCTCAAT
>JAHQWX010000322.1 GCA_029856375.1 Promethearchaeia archaeon
GCTTTCAAAAAATTGGGCAAAGGAGTTCAGAGAATTCTGGAAATTACCCGAAGATTTTCAAATGGAGGTGAAATAAATGGTTGAACATGATAAAAAAACGCTAGCCCGAATGCTCGATGGCGATCTTTCGTGGGAAGAATTAAAACCTATTGTTAGCGGGAGAAAGGATCCTAATAGATTTGATGTTATTATGGAGATCCTACAAGAAAAAGTCCCGTGGGACGAGAAAATAATTCTTCCACTTCACGAGCACCTTTATATCGTCTTAAAGAACGGAGAGAGAATAGTAAAATGCGACTGTGGCTTTGAATTTGGAGATTACAGAGTAAATTGGAAAACAAAATGTCGAGTCAGAGTAAGAGATACCATGGAACAGATTGAGGAATTATATCTAAAATATATGGGATGTCATCCAGATTGGATGGAACTTCGCGAGTACTTCTGCCCCGGCTGCCTTACGCTATTGGACACGGAATCTGTACCGCCCGGATATCCAACAGTATTCAATTTTCTCCCAGACATCGATGCGTTCTACGAGAATTGGTTAGGTCGAAAAGCTCCGGATAAATAAATGAAATTATAATTTTTTTTTCCTTTTTTCTGATTAATTTTAGATAAATTACAAGTCTACCTAATATTTCCAATAGCAAGGTTTTCACGCATTTGTGGAGTTTTTCTCCGATTTAAATTTAAATCTTTATAAAGAAGTTCAACTTCAAATATTATGTTAAATAACAATGGGTGTATTGAAAATATGCATGAACTTGTGTTTTATAGTTTGATCATTTATTTAGCCATAAGAATCGTAGGTTTTGGAGTATCTATTGATTTTTATTTTAGTACAAAAGCGTTAAAATTTAAAACCCTCGCGATTGGGTGGATTTTATGGATATTTGCTACTTTATTCCCAATATTTGCCGAGCTTACTAACGATATTAATTTGGCTAACCAACTACTTGTAATAAACGTTTTGTTAGCGTCACTTGGGGCATTATTTATTACTGATGGATTTGTACGATATTATCTAAATGTTCCCCTTAAATTTCTAGCAATATCTTCTGCTTATATGATAATTACTCCAATTATAATTACATTTACGCTCGGACCTATAGTTGCGATAAATTTTTCAGCTCTTACGCTATTTGCTATACAAATTGCTGTATATGTGATTCCTGCGGTAAGAATCAAAAAACTTAAGCAATCCATGGGAAAAAGCATTAGATGGTTTTATGCTACCTTGTTATCCTTTTTTCTCTTTCTCCCAGTTTCATTATTTATTTCTATGCAAGGTTTGGGATACGGTTTGTACGATTCAAACGATGTCGTATTAATTTTTTTTAATTATTTCCCACCTATGGTTACCTTCGTCCTTTTTATCATTCTACTTGTGCATTTAGAATATAGTATAACTTCTGTTCACAAAGCTGAATTAAAAGATAAGTATTCTCACGATCTAGGTAATATTCTACAAGTCATTCTTAGTGCCTCCTCCCTTACCAATATTGACGATAATTTGAGCCAAGATGCAGCTTCAAAAATAGAATTGGTAAAGGAGAAGTGCATTGTAGCTTCAAAATTATTAAAAGAAATAAGAAAATTGTAAAGCGCATTAAAAAAAATTAATACTAAGTGGTAAAAATAGCGAGAATAATAATTGTCGACGATGATAAGGACATAGTTACACTTTTTGAAGAAGTTCTAAGATGGGAGGGTCATGAAATCATTGCAAAAGCGTTCAATGGGCAACAGGCTATAGAATTTTTTAAATCTGCTGAAAATCCACCCGACATCATTCTGATGGACCATCGAATGCCAATAAAGGATGGATTAAGTGCAACAGAGGAAATATTGATCGAAAATAGTAATGTTAAAGTTGTTTTTGTGAGTGCAGATTTTGCAGTGAAAGAAACAGCTCTGAAAATTGGCGCCACATACTTTTTAGAAAAACCAATAGATTTCTCAAAATTATTAATAGCAATAAAAAAATGCGCCTCTTCTAATTGAAATTAATGAAATCTAATTCTTGTAAATCATAACTATAGTAATTGTGTAATCATCATAAATTTATGAAAATAATCATCAATTAATTGTATTTATTTTTTCGAAGATCGACAATGATTACCTCTATTTTTAATTACGATCAATAATAAAATAAAAATAGAATTATCCTTCGATTGATGCTTTCTTTTATGTAATCTGATCAAAGATTGAACCATCAGTATCATTTAACTCGATCTCCTTATCAGATCCTTCGAAAAAATATAACGCACTGTTAATGTCGGGTAGAGAATTGAGCATTTCTTCTTCGATATTTTGCGAACTCTCTTGCTTTTTTAATATTTTCAAAGAATTTAGATTTTGGATCCTCAAATAAAACTTTTCTCTCTCCATCATCTAAAAAATCTAAAAAACCCCCCAATATTAAATTAAGGATAACAGTGAAGCATCCGCTCTCAAAACGCTTGGCGATCTCGTCCTTGAAGACTCTCTTGGCAAAAAGATCGCCTACCTCGGTCAATTTTCTGAGGAGCGGGAACGCCAGATTGGAATGAATCAACCGCGTATCGTAGTCGTGTTCTGCCCACACTTGTAAGTTCGAGCAATGTCCCCAGAACTCCACCTCGGGTGCTATTTGCACCTTTTTCGACTTTTTTTCCATCTCCATAGATTTATCCAATCGCTCCGCTGCTTCATCGATCGATTCCAAGTCTTTGAGAGCAGTAATCTCGTTCACGGGAATGTCGAGCAGTAGGAATTTACACTGGTCGAAGCGTTCTCCCTTTACATAAATGTTGGTTGCGCTGCCCTCCAATTTCAATGACAGAAAATCGTTAACCCAAAACCCCCTAGGGCTCGCTTGGCGCTCATTAGAAGAGTCTTCGTTTGCGAGAGTTTTTTCCTTTGAGCGAGTTTTCGAATCGATTTTTTTCAAATTTACAATTGCCCAAGATCCTTTATTAAAATAATATTATCAACATAAATATTTAAATCTTTGCTTTAATTTTGGTGTTTGAATCTCAATCTTTATCGTCTAACTGAAGCTGAGAGATTTACAATTATTTTCGATCTCGGTCTCGAAAAGGAATAAAAAATAATACCAAATAAGGAAAAAAAGGTCCGAAAATCAAGTAGAAAAAATCGGTCATGATCCCGGAAACGCACTTTTAATGGGGAGAAACGACATTTTCATTACTGATTAATACCACGGATTCTCGCCAAAGAATAATTATTCACATTGGGCATTTGTCTCTAAAATTATCGACATGCGATAAATCAAATTCAATGTTTGAATATGACTAAAATTTATAAAAACT
>JAHQWX010000323.1 GCA_029856375.1 Promethearchaeia archaeon
ATCCAAATATACCGAAGCCCGATGCCATGTTAAATCCATGGGATTTTACCGATGAGTACATTTTCTTGCTCTCAGAGGAAGCCAATAGAGTTAATAACGAATTAATTTTCACTCAAGATTTCCAACAAGTAAGAAAATTGATTAGTGAAGCCCCCGTAGATAAAAAAGAGAATTGGGAAACCTTCGAAAGTTATCTTCGAGAAAGCTCGTCAAAACTTTTGGAAAATGTGAAGAAATTTAGGAAATTGATTGAGTTTTTAATAAAGAGAACAAACTAATTTTTTTTATTTTTATTCTATTATTGTTTCTCTAAGATTTTTAACATCAAAGCTTTTTGTAAATGTAGCCTATTTTCCGCTTGCAGGAACACAATTGAATTTTTAGAGTCCAAAACCTCGTCAGTAATTTCAAATCCTCTATGCGCTGGTAAGCAATGCATGATAAAAGGATTTCTTTTCGCGCTCTTTAATAATTCGCTGTTAATTTGATAAGGCTTAAAAATTTTAAGCCGTTCTTCGGTTTCCGCTTCTTGGCCCATAGAAATCCATGTATCCGTGTATAATATGTTCGCATCCTCCACAACCTCTGATGGATTGTCAGATATTTTAAGAAACTGACATAATTTTTGGGCTTCAATCCATTTAATTACTTCTTCATGAGGTTGAAAATTTTTAGGAGTAGCGACGAAAATTGGTATCCCTAACTTCACGCAACCAATAACGAGAGAATTACACACATTGTTTCCATCTCCTATGAACGCAACTCTAATATCATCTAAACTCCCAGATTTCTCCCGAATCGTCATTAAATCGGATAAAATTTGGCAAGGATGATATATATCAGATAAACCATTAATAATTGGGACTTGAGACGCATCTCTCATTATTGCCAATTGCTCGTGCTCGAAAACGCGAGCCATTATCAAATCTACATAATCGCTTATACACCGTATTTCGTCTGGTAATGCCCCTAATTGGAGATTAGTAGATCTCCAGTCTAAATAAATCGCTTGCCCTCCTAATTGATACATCCCAACTTCAAAGGAAATCCTCGTTCTCGTGGAAGTTTTTTCGAATAAAAGTGCAATTGACTTTCCCGTAAGAGAATTTGCATATTTCGCTGGAGACTTCTTTACATCGTCTGCCAAATCCAATAACGAAATTATTTCTTCCTTACTTAGATCTTTTATCGATAACAAATCCCGCATAAATAACAAGTTAAATTATTATCGGTCGTTAATTAATATAACAACATTAAAATTTACAGTTTGAATCTTGAAGAAGTTAAAAAGCGAAGTTAGCGAAATCGACGGCGTTATTCGATTTAAAATTGACATTCCGTGGGACGTAAAATTCGTCTGTATATACCTTTTCGAGATAGACGGAGTTAAAGTGCTCATAGACGCCGGTTTAAACTTTATCGATTGGAGTAGACTATTTTTTTTAGAGTTAAAAAACTTGAAGATAGAACCTAAGGATATCGATTATTGCATAGTATCCCACGCTCACATGGACCATGTTGGTTTAATTCAGAAATTAAAGCGAAAGAATCCTGAAATGCAACTCTTAATGCACGAAATTACGAACGAAACGATTAAATGGAGCGATGACGAAAACAACGACCAAGAAATGAAGAACGCAGCCATAGAGGTTGCGGAACAGATGATTCGATATGGAATTAGCGAGCAGCACGGTAAGAGAATCGTCCAATTCTTTACCTCATGGCCTAAATTAACCAAGTACCAAAAACCTGATAGGATTTTAAAAGACGGTGACGAAATACCTTTCGAAACGAATAAATTAAAAATTATCTGGACACCGGGACATAGCCTTGGTCACATTTGCGTTTACGAGGAAAAAAATCGACGATTGTTTTCGGGCGACCACATTCTTTCGAGAATAACGCCACATATCGGTGTTTTTACCGTGTCACCAGCGATTAAGAATAAATACCCAATGAATAACATTTTGGGCTATTACCTTGAATCGTTAGATAGGATTGATAAACTAGACCCGAAAATAATATTTCCAGCACACCAAGAAGTGATATACAATCCTCACGAGCGTATATTAGCGATAAAAGAACACCACAAAAATAGGTTGAACGATATTTTTAATGCAATTCAAGACAAACCGCTTACTCCGTTTAAGATTTCACAAATCCATTTCGGAGAGGACTTAAACGAGATTAACATGTTTTTAGCGCTAAACGAGGTATTAAGCCATCTCATTTACTTGGAACACGATGGTAGAGTGAAAAGAATTGAACAAGATGGGAAAATATTATTTAGTGCTATTACCTAATCTATTATTTTGTTGTAATTCAAGTTATTCTTTAGTCTTAAATATTGAATACGTTCCACTCGCTTTAGCAACTATTATATCGTTGTTTTTAATTTCTGACTCCATTGTTGCCGTCGTTTTACCTTTATTAATTACCTCTGTATCGCAAGTAACAGTACCAGATCTCACCGGTTTAAAGTAAGAAATTTTAACTTCAATAGTTGCGCACAATTCGTCCTTTTCCAAGAGAGGATAAAGCGCACCTCCCATTCCAGTATCGGCCATGCTATACAAAACGCCCCCATGTAATACTTTGTGAGGATTATATAACATCTCATTTACTTCTAAAACGCACTGACTACTTTTTTTACCAAGTTTAGTGAAATAAAATCCAATCATTTCGGCAAATGGATGAAATCCCTTGGAACTTAGTGGAACTTTAGGCATAATCATTCCCGTGGTTAATCAAATTTTTGTATTTACTATTAAATAGTTAAAAGTTAATAAAAGCTCATTGTATATAGAATTATTCAATTTGAGTGATTGACCATGAAGGAGTTAAAAGGTAAGAATTGTTTTATTACAGGTGCGGCCAGCGGAATAGGACGCTCTTTAGCCATTGGCTTGGCCAGAGAAGGTATGAATCTCTTTATCACGGATATCGATATGGTTAATTTAGAGAAGGTTAAAGTCGAAATCGAAAATTTAGGTTTAGGAATAAATGTCTTTGCAGACAAGTGCGATGTGACTAAGTACGAAGACTTTGAGAAAGTAGCTAAAGAAGTCGCGGCTAAATTAGGAGATATCGACCTACTCGTGAATAATGCGGGAATTGCTGTTTCAGCACAAGTAGAAGAGCTTGAGCTAGAAGACTGGAAAAAAGTCTTAGATGTAAACCTGTGGAGTATAATTTACTCAATTAAGGTATTTTTACCCCATATGCTCGAAAGAGAATCCGGGTACATCGTGAATGTGGCATCTGCTGCAGGTATCGTAGGTTTTTCTGAAC
>JAHQWX010000324.1 GCA_029856375.1 Promethearchaeia archaeon
AATGACAGATTTGCACATAATGAAACCATGGACAAAAATTGAGCCGGGAATGATTACTATAGGTAGTATTCCGTTTTTTCACAGTTTCGGCATGACTTGCGTAATGAATGCGTCTCTATCAATTGGGATGACAATGCTTTTGTTTCCAAAGCCGCCTCCAGACGAAGATTTGTGCGCAGCCATCAATCAAATTGACGCTCCAGATGGAATAATGTATACCGGTGTGGAGATGCTTTTTAAAAGATTAACAGATTTTGTAGAATCAATGGGCGAAGAAGAGTTTAAGAAAAAATACGACTTCTGGAAGAAATTAAGATTTGCGACTCAGGGTGCCGGACCACTTCACGATTATGTCAGAGAGCCCTTTGAAAGAATCTTTAATTGTCCTATTAGGAGTGGGTATGGTCTAACTGAAACTTCTCCGGTGTTAAGCATTGCACCGTTCTGGGGCAAGTATAAACCAGAAAAGTTAGGATTACCTCTACCAGGCGTAGATTGGGCTATTTTTGATCCAAATAACTTTGAAGCTGGTCCCATTTGCGATGGAACTCCAGAACTAGGGAACTTTGGAATCGAATACACAGGAGAAATTTGCGTGTCAGGTCCAATGGTCATGAAGGGTTATTTAGGTATGCAAAAAGAACAGGAAGACAATCTGAAAATGTGGGGTGGAAAACGGTGGTTATTAACCGGAGATATTGGTTTTATGGACGAACATGGTTTTTGTGAAATTCGCGACCGTAAAAAATCGCTAATAAAAGTTTCGGGACATAGCGTATTCCCAAAGGAAGTGGAAGAACTTATGGGATTACACGAAATGATTGACGAAGTAGCCGTTGCTGGAATCCCCGATGAAATGATGGGAGAAGCTGTGAAAGCGTGGATTACTTTAAAACCAGGGTATAAATGGGGAAAAGACATTGATAGCGATGGTCTTAAAAAATGGTGCATTGAAAATATGACGAAATGGAAAACCCCAAAGTATATAGAAGCTCTTAGGAAACTTCCAGTAAGTATGACTGGTAAAGTCGAGCGAAGAGTATTGCAAGAAAAGGATTTAGAGAAATTGGAAAAAGGGAGAGAAATAAAAGGTTAATTTTTTTCTATTTTTTTTTATTTTTTTAATCTATTAACTCGGCTTTTAAGTTTTCGAAGGCGAAATACGATGTCGAGAAAGTTTTGACATTTAATACTTCTAAAACTTCAGCGACCTCGTCCTCATAAACTCTTGAGATGATTTCAGGTCTGTGAGATAATTCTTTTACATTTTGAATGATTTCTAGCAATTCGTTGACGTCTTCTTTCAAAGTGATAATTAATTGTTCGCACTCGAGTACTTTCGCTTGGGTTAATATCTTTTTCGACGATGGGCTCCCAATTATTAAATTTGTCCCTAAAATGTCTTCAATTTCATTAATATCCAAAGTATCACTTTCGGATAGAATTACCACATACTCTCTTTTAATCAATTCGAAAAAATCCACTAATCTTCGCGAGAAGTTATTCCACCCAACGATAATTATTCGTCCAGCTTTTCTCGAAAACCAACCTTTTATTTTATCGAAGGTCCATTTCGTGGACGAGAATAGATTCACTTCAAAACCTTTGATTAAATTTCTTAGTCTTTCGTCGAAAAGTCTCACATAGATTTTACATTCAGAATTAAGTTCCCGAATTCGTTTCACGAGTACGATCGCTTGTTGCACGTCGTTATTTACCATAAAAACTTCTTTACAATCCTCGACGCTCGCGATTTCTAAAGTTTCCGGTAATAAAGGATTTCGAATAACCACTATATCTCCAGATTCGAGCATATCACCGACTAACGCCTCGTTTTCTTCTATCATTACGTATTTTCTACCCTGAGTATCCAAAAATTCAACTATTCTCTCTGCTAAATGGGACCAACCGATTATCACTACGTGATCGTTCATTTTCTTTGCCAATTTTTCAGCCGTTAATTTAGGATTTATTCTATCAGCTGACCTTTCGATGATAACGGCAAAAATCCCTTGACTGATTATAATCGTTCCGAATACCTGATAAAAGATTTCGAGTGTGTTATCACCTCCAAAATCTTTCATGAAGAAGGTCGCTAAGACGATGTCCGTTAATGATTCTGTAGAACTATAGACTAGCCAATGAAAAACGAACCCTCCACCAAACCAAATTAAGATCAAAATCAAAGGCGTTTTAATTTGTCTTAAAAACAATCCCAGCTTAACTAAAGTTTTTCCCATATTATTTCACTCAACTATTTTGTCTGTTTTTTCAATTTATATATTTGTACTCAAATTTATGTAGTGTATTAGATTAATAAATAGTATCGCAATAGATTAATGAGATATATCAATTATATATAGCGAACATTTATATGGAGCATAACGAAGAAATTAGAAAAGCTGCTGAAATAATAAAAAACAGCAATAATGTTGTCGTGTTCACGGGGGCGGGAGCGTCAACCGAATCTGGAATTCCGGACTTTAGAAGCCCAGGAGGTTTGTGGAGTAAGTACGATCCTGATGTTTACGCGAGTTATTTCCTTTTTCTGAAGGATCCAAAGCCGTTCTGGACGATGCACCTCGAGGTATCGGAAATGTGTTTGAACGCTGAACCAAATCCCGCTCATTACGCGATCGTTGACCTTGAGAAAATGGGAAAGCTGAAGGTGATTATAACTCAAAATGTAGACATGCTCCACCAAAAAGCAGGTTCAGGCTCTATAAACAATGTCCCAATTTTTGAACTTCACGGAGCCTTTGGAGATTTGTATTGCATGAAATGTAGGAAAACCTACGTCCACGACGATATTAAGAACCTACTGTCGGATGAATCGCAAGTTGTCCCTCATTGCGAATGTGGTGGCGTTATCAAGCCAACTGCAGTTTTATTCGGCGAACAATTGCCATTGGGTGTAATAGACGGTGCGTTTAACGCGTGCAATAATTGCGACTGTTTAATTATGATCGGGACATCTCTCGTCGTATCGCCTGCAAATCGCGTACCATTTGTAGCGAAAAACAGCGGTGCGAAAGTGATTTTCGTTAATAAAGACGATTCTTCGCTAGAATACATGATGGATGTGTTTTTAAAAGGGCTATGTGGCGAGATTTTGCCACAAATTATCGAGCATTTGTAGCGATTATTAATAGACAAATAATATATTTACTAATATATAGTACTCCCAATTCTCCCATCTTTAAAATTATTAAAAATATTACGACTTTTTAATATCGACATAAAAACGACGATTAGGGAATCGTAAGTTGTATTTTTTTTTTTTTTT
>JAHQWX010000325.1 GCA_029856375.1 Promethearchaeia archaeon
CAGATCTAGTTGGAGCAGGTGGGGCGTACGACGCAGACGCATTTGCCGAAAGTATGGAATTTATAGACGACGAATTAGAAGAAATGGAAAGGGAAGAGATGGAAATGGAAGCTGCTCCCAAACAGAGTTACATGGCTGCCAAGGGTCAAATGAGGACCAGATTGTCCCAAGAATTAAAAAGATCAAAAATTGCTAAGAAAAAGCAGTCAAAATAAATTTTTCTTTCTTTTTTGACGCGAGAATATAAAGAAAAAAATAAAAAATTATATATTTTTAAACAGATAGTTCCCTTTTCTTCATTTTGTATACTCCGTATAGTAGAAGTAGCGTAGCTATAGCCACCCAGAGTAATAGCGATAAAATTGGTGGATAATATTCGTTTTTATCTAATCCCCCTAAAATAATGTATTGGTCTGGATCGGTGGTTGATGTCAACGCGTATACCCCAGTAATCATTGAGAAAAACAGTTGCCAGCCTATTGAAGGCGGTAACGAATTAAACACTTCAGTAAACAACACAAAAACATTTGCAATGTGATACCCGAGATCGAAATGATACAGTTGGAATGATATGTAGTATGTCGCGGTGAACATTCGGATTATTGTAAATCCCAAGAAAGCGAAAATTACAAGGAATAGTACGACTATTGATGCGTTCCTCGATTTTTTGAAGATAGACGATAAAGCCAATGTAATGCTCACGAAAATAAACATTATGAATAAGCTGTAGAGATACATCGAAAGCATAAATGGTATGATTCCTATGAAATGATCCATGTTTCCAGAGTAGCTTAGTACTGCAGTCCAACAGACAATAAAGAGGGCAATAAAGCTTAGAATTGCACCATATAAACAGAGAGCAATATATTTTCCGAGAAATATTTTTACTCGGCTTATAGGCTTGCTAACTAGTAAGATCATTGTTCCTTTGCTTACTTCTTCTGCAATAAGCGAAGCTCCAGATGATCCTATGAGTATCGTAAAAACCAAACCATAAGTTATCAGAAATAAATACGGAGCTATAGCTATAGCGATTATTGCGGAAGCTTGACTAACCGATATTTGACCGAAATCAACAGCAGATGGAAAGGCAACAATAATTATTGGAAATAGTATCATTATTACCAACGAAATTATAAATTTTGGCAGTGAATAAATCTCTGAAAATGTCTTGCTGATTAATACAAATATTCTATTCATCGCGAATCTCCCTCCTTAAAAGTAATTTTTTTACTTTTTTTCTCAGATTTTTCCTTTTTAGATTTCTTTCTGTCGTTCAAACTTAAATCTGAATTACTTTCCGTTGGTCCCCCTTCTTCTTTCTTAGACATAATTTCCATGAAAACATCTTGTAAAGATAATTCTGGTTGATGGAATCCAAATAATATTGCATTATTATCAATTATCCACTTAGGAATCATCTTTTGAAGTTTTTCTTGGTCTTTTGGTACAATTCGAATTCGTTCGTCTTCTTCGTCCAACCACACTTTTAAGACATTCTCGTTCTTCTCTAATGGTTTTAATAACTGTTTATTCATGTTCGTGTCTAAAACGAAAACATTCCCAACAAATTTTCGTTTGATATTTGCGATAGAATCTGAAATAACGATATTTCCTTGGTCAATCATAGTAACTTTCTTACACATTTGTTCTATTTCGGATAAAATATGGCTTGAGACGAAAACACTTACCCTATCAGACAATTTTTTAATTTTGTCAATGACATCAGCTCGTCCAATCGGATCCAAATTCGCAGTTGGTTCGTCTAAGATTAAAAGTTTTGGCTCGTGAATTAAAGCTGCTGCGATTCCAATCTTCTGCTTCATTCCTCCGGAATAATTTCCAATTTTCCTCGCACGAGCATCAAAAAGGTCAAAATAAGCCAATAATTCTTGAGCTTTTTTTCTCGCTTCTTTAGTTCTTAAACCACCCAATTTCGCCATATATATTAAATATTCTTCTCCAGTCATTTTATCATAAAATGTAGGATCTTGAGGTAGAAAACCGATTAACTGCTTAGCAGCAACAGAACCTGCCTTTTCATTTCTAATTGTTGCTCTTCCCTCAGTTATTGAAATTGCTCCAACTAACATACTGATAGTAGTAGTTTTTCCCGCACCGTTTGGACCTAAGAATCCGTGTATTCCTGGTTCTACGCGAAGATCTATCTGTGTAACTGCCTTTACAGCATCATCTCCTTTACCATAGACTTTTGTTAATTTATCACTCCAAATCTCGTGTTCAATTTTTCCTTTTTCCTTTAACATTTATTTTTTCACCCCTCCTAAATTTTTCTGGTCAATTAGGACTTTGCTCTTTTGCTTTTTGTAGAAGCGATTTAGAACAATATATGGAACAATCGCAGCTGCGATTAATGCATATGTTAAAATCGTAAACGCAACATTGACTGGAACCGTAATATATATCGTATCAATCGATGTTATTAATCCAGATTCATCGTACATTAACAGCGTAATTTGTTGAACGCCAGATCCTAGAGATACTGAGATGCTTTTGTCTGTTGTATATCCTTGACTCGTACTGTAAACTAAAACTTCGAAGCGCTCGTAAGTTGCATTAGTTTCCCATACAATATTAAAATTATTACTAATAAGTGCTTGATTGGTTTCTGGACTTGTGATTTGAACTTTAAACCTCGAATCTACGCAGAATATTAATTCTCCACTTATAAGCATGAACTCACTTTTACTATCGTTATTTAAATCAGCAATTGGGTAAATAGTATCGAGTTCAATATTGAATCTAAATAGCGTCGTTGCGTTAAATATATCGATTATTTCCGATATCGAGCTGGTGGCGTATGTTTCTTGACCATATTGATTGGTTGTTTTCCTATATGTATTGCGTCCGACTAATATGTCATCTTTGCCGTCTCCATTGAAATCGCCGACATTTTCGATCGAGTCAAAGAATTCGTTATACCCTGTAAACCATACGTAAATGCAACTATATGATTCCATAATCCAGCTTTTATCGCTTAATTCTACCGCATTATCTAATGTGCTTGCATTAACATCGTAGCAATAAATCGAAGCTCCTTTACAATTGGTGCCATATGTGCTCTCTGCAATCTGCGTTCCAACTAACATATCCGCAAAATTATCATTGTTGAGGTCTCCAACAGATGCAATGGGCATCGCAAATTCGGAATCATCTGTCGAAGTATAATCGCTATCTTGCATCCCGGTAATAATTTTTTTAAACAATAGAACTTCTGCCGCCGGACCTGAATTTCCGCTATATACCTTCACTTCTTTAGT
>JAHQWX010000326.1 GCA_029856375.1 Promethearchaeia archaeon
TTTATCTGTAAAGAATGTGGAGTACCTTACCACGAAAAATGTTTGAACATGCAAATTAACGAGGGAGTCTGCAAAATTTGCGGAAGAATTCTTCTCTGGTAAATCTTAAAACATAAATTAATGTTAAAAAATTAGGAAAAAAAAGAAAATTGAGAAAACTCCAGTAGTTAAATTTAATCTTCGGTTATTGTGATTGCTTCTTCTGGACATTGAGTCTCGCAAGCCCGACAACCTACGCAATCGTCTCTTCGATCCTCGGCAACATTGACCTTTCCGCCTTCTGGCTCGTCAAAACACTCGCTAGGACACACTTCGTAGCATGTGCCGCAACCAGTGCACTTGTCCATATCGATTTCGATTCCAAACGACATATTTTTTTTTCACTTTTCTCTATTTTTATCAGTAGTTATTAATTTAACTTAATTGTGTATATTTACCATTTAATTTAAAATTATAATAAAATTAATTGTTATTTCTTATACTAGATAATTAAAGCATACTGGAAAGTTATCCTTGAAATTAAAAAAGATTTGGGAAACAAACATCGGCAGCCAAATATTCGATGTTAAAGTGGGCGATTTTGACGGAGATGGCAGTTCAGAAATAGTGGTATGCACGGAAGATGGTAGGATCGTTATTGTGTCTATTGACGGGGAAATCGTTCATGAGTTATTTATTTCAGAAAATAAACCTATTTGGCGCTTAGAACTCTACGATATTACTAGAGATGGTAAAATGGAAATAATTTCGGGCGGGATGGACGGTTTGTTAAACATTTTTCGATGGAATAACGATACAATCGAGTTGTTTTGGTCTCAATCGTTCCAAAATTCTGTTTCTGGGTTGTTTTTTGACGATATTAACGACGATAGTAAAACTGAACTCGTTGCTTATAGTTTAGACAAATCTTTAAGGGTTTTAAATCCATTAAATGGCGAATTAATGTGGGGGCAATTATTCGAGGACGGAGTTGGCGTTGTGAAAGCTTACGATTGCGACGGGGACGGAGATATCGAGGTAATAGGCGGAGGAAACGATGGAACTTTGAGAGTATTCAATGGTAAAGATGGCGAATTGAAGTGGTTTAAGAAGTTTACTAATAATATAAGGTGCTTAAGTTGTTTTCAAGATAAAAAAATCGTTATTTGTGGTGGAGACGATAAAGAAATTTATTTTCTCAACGGAATCAATGGTGGGTTTATTAAAAGCATCGCTATGGATGAATTCGTCTGGGAAATCGTGTTGTATACTATTGAATCAAAGCGAGAAAATGTGCTTGTTTATTCGTATTCTTTTGATTACCTTAACAACGACGCCGATATCAGAGATTTAAAATTCAAATCAAAACTAATTTCCTTTAATAGCGACCTCGAAATTAATTGGGAAATTGAAGGATTTAATATCGAAGATTTAAAGATAAGTTTTCCCTATATTATCGCTGGAACGACGAAAGGTAATATGCTATTTATTAATGAAAGCACTGGAAATATTATAGACCGGGATAACTGTGGTTCTACGATTAATAATGTTGAAATTCGGTCTCAAAATGTCTATTGCGTGACAAAAAAGGGAAAAGTAATCTGTTTCAATCTTAACCGTGATTAGTATCTATTTAATTCTAACGAAAAATAACGAATTAAACCACTAATTAACTATGTAAAAATAGAATGGTTTTTATTTTATAACGTTTAAATATTGAATATTAGTAATATTCAATTAAATTAACAAAAGGAAGAAAGTGAATCGATAATGGCAAAGGATAAGATTATTGGAGCCATAATAATGGTAATCGGCATTTTAATTGCCGTAGTTTACACCTTGGGTTCAATTGTTGATTTATTCCTAGAGTCGAGCTTCGGTGGCGGTTTAGGCATTGAAGGTCTAATGCCTGGAATCATTGGTGAATTACTTGATTGGAAACTATTTGTCGTTGGTCCTATGTGGTTAATCGTGATTCTTGTTGGTATTATAGCGGTTTGGATCGGCTGGAGTATGCTTACGACTCCTGCTCCTGTCCCACTTGAGGAACTCGAGGAAGAGCTCGAAGCGGAAGAATAAATCTAGAATTTTTATATACAAAAAATTCTTTTTTTCTTTTTTATATTTTGATGGATTAAAGTATCAATCTATTTTAGGGTGAAGCATTAATAATCGACGACAACCAAGAATCTAAATACAAAAAGATCGCGACGGTGATATTACCACTCAGTAGCGTAATTTGGGGCTCGACATACATAATAACAAAAACAATAACCCAAGATGTTCCGATATTTCTATATCTAGGCATTAGGCATCTAATCGCTTTAATTGGATTCGCGCCGTTTTTAATTCGTTTAAAAAAAGTAAATAAAACAGCCGTATTTGGCGCACTAATCACGGGTGGAGCGTACTTTCTAGCTATGATGTTTCAAACTTTCGGTTTGATGACGACTACCGCAGGAAAGGCCGGATTTATTACTGGTTTGTACGCTGTTTTCGTCCCATTTTTAAGCTTACTCATATTTAAAACGCGAATAAAGAAGAAGTTGTGGATTTCAGTAGGATTAGCGGTTTTTGGTATGCTTTTCTTATCTTTGGAAGGTGAGATGGGATTCGTAATTGGAGATTTATTGGTTTTATTTTGTGCTTTTTTCGCTGCTATGATGATTGTGCTGACGGATAAATTTGTAAAGGAAGTAGACATATACATTTTCTCTATTTTAGAAATGATTCTGCTCGTCGTTTTGTGTTTTGGCTTATCGATTTTGTTTGATCCACCGTTTGATTTTGGTACAATCCCAGAATTTTTTTGGATCGCGATGATTTATGTGGGATTTATTGCAACTACTGTAACATTTGTAATTCAAAATTGGGGTCAAAGATTTCTAGGTGCAACCGAATCAGGACTGATTTTTTCGCTTGAACCGGTTTTTGCAACCTTATTTGGGATGCTTTTCGGAAATGAGATGCTAAAGATACAGTTTCTAGTTGGCGCTGGTTTTATTTTAACTGCTATCGTTATCGCTGTTTTTAATATGAATAAGAAAGAAGAACAAAAAAAGATAAAAAAGGATTGAAATACACTTTTTAGTATATTAATTCCAGAAAAAAAAGGAGAATTTTGTGCCGTTTGAAACAGATTATGTATTAATAATCGGCTCCTCTAACATGGATTTAAATATCTATTTGGAACGGTTGCCTAAACAAGGAGAAACCGTAACTGGCGGGATATTTAAACAATTTTTGGGAGGAAAGGGCGCAAACCAAGCAGTTGCGTCTGTGAGATCTGGAGCAAAAACGG
>JAHQWX010000327.1 GCA_029856375.1 Promethearchaeia archaeon
CCCGAAAACGATTCTAAGAAAATATCCAATTTTTGCGAAAAATCGTTAATAATTTTCTCATCCAAGTATTATCTACCCGTGAAAATTTTTTATTCTCTATTACTTAGTAATAATTAATCTTTAAAAATTGATCTCTTGAAATAAAAATTAAGTTATAACGGAACGATGTTAGATAGAAAATTCATAAATTACGAATTTGACCCAAGCGAGAAAAAAGTAACTCGATGGGAGATTGCTCAATTTGCAAAAGCGATTAGAGATTTCAATCCTATTTATTTCGATATAAACGAAGCTAAAAAACATAAATATAAAGATATTCCAGTTCCTCCGACATTCTACACAAAATATACTTTTTCGGGCGAGAAGAACTTTTTTACCACCTTAGGGATAGATTATCGAAAATTATTAGATGGGGGTAGAGAGTTTAAATACTACTCTCAATGCGTTGCAGGGAATATCGTTGAATATCAAACCAAAGTTGAAAATATCGTAGAAAAAGAAGGTAAAAGAGGAAAAATGGATATTGTGACTGCAATTACATCGGGTAAAAACAGAGAGACTAACGAAAAATTATGGGATACCGCGATCACATTGGTAGTATATCATTGAAAAAGGAGTTGAAAACGAAATGTTGAATAATAGATATTTTAAAGATATTTTTGAGGGAATGGAACTCCCGGAAGTTGCGAAAGGACCAATCACAAGAATTCAACTAGTAGACTATGCGTCAGCCTCGGGTGATTATAATAAATTGCATTACGACGAAGCGTTTGCGAAAAAAGCGGGTCTCCAAGGACCAATCGCCCATGGAATGCTTGTAATGGCTATGGTTGGAAGTTATATTACAGATATGGTAAAAGATGGAGCGTTAAAAATCTTTAAAATCAGGTTTGCGGGTATGACAAACGAGAACGATACTTTAACTTTCAAGGGTAAAGTAGTTAAATTATATCAAGAAAATGACGAAAATCTGGTCGAAATTGAAGTTGCAAGTCAAACTCAAGACAATAGAATAACAACTCAAGGCTCTGCGATTGTATCTTTAAAATGAACAAGAAGAAGTAAATGTAATATTAAGGAATTGTTAATCTAATTCAATGGGAGTTTCTTTACCTACTTCTAACACAACAGTTTTAATGTCAGGATGGTTCCTTTCCATATATTTGTGATATGGGTTTAGATCCACTCTCCAGCTCACGGGGGGAAATGTGTCGTCCCAGTGTGTGGGTATCACGATCTTCGGTTTCAGAGCATGTATCATTATGCCCGATTTCTCAACAATGTGTTTATTGCTATTACCCGCGAGTGGCGTAATGAAAAGATCGCATGGAGCGTATTTTTCTAAAACTTCCGGAAATTCGTGACATAGCGAACCAAAAGATACTATTTTCTTGTTATTAAACGATGTACAGAATCCAAACACTTTGCCACACGGAAATCCCTTAGCAAAGGGCAGAGTACTTTTCACCACTTTTAAGAATTTCCAAGAAAAAAGTTTTGAGAGTATAGTTCTTGCGTCAAAAACGATGTGTTTTGATTGTATTGATTCGACAGTAATTTTGTCGGTAATTTCTATTTTTTCGAACCAATCAATTGGTTTAATATTGTCTTTTGCCTTATCTGAGATGGGATGAGTGTGTTCTTTGAGAATTTTACCTTCTGCCCAATTAATCATGCTCTCTCTTGCTACTTCAGAACAATAGACCGGGATATCTAAAGCTTCGGCGAAATATGCCGCGTCCGTAGCATGATCGTAGTGGCCATGGGTTAGAAAAATCGCGTCAATGTTTTTAATTGCGTCCCTTTTGGTTTGTAACTCTGACATTGACATCCCAATTTTATATAAAAACGGGTCAAAAAACAACCTTGTGCCATCGATATCGAGAATGTAATCTGCCGTACCAAGCCATGTGATTTTTACTATCATTTTTTTTTGATAATTAGTTTATAATTAATTTTGTTAATAAGAATATTAATTATTCCCCAGCTTAAATTTCTACAAATTTTCTTTTCCTTTTATTAAAACTTATTATTTCACTGTACCCAATTTCCTTTAATTTCTTGATAATCTCATCAAACTTATAGCCTACTTCTTGGGGCATGTGAGCATCAGAGCCTAAAACAATGGGAACATCTAGGTCGTGCATTTTTTCAATGATATTCCAGCTGGGATATTGTTCTTTAACATCCTTTCTTAGTCCGCCCGTGTTAATTTCGATGACTAAGTTCTGCTTTTTTATTAATTCCAATAAATTATTTATCATTTCAGTAATCGAATCTTGATTTTCGGGAAATTTATTAAATTTCTTAGGAAGGTCAAAATGTGATACTACATCAAAGTCGAATTCGGTTGATTTAATCATTTTTTCGAGCTTCTGAAAATATTGCGGATATACGATATCAGCGCCGTATAAATCGTATTCTTTCACATATCTATTATCGTCAAAACACCATGTTCCTTTGTTTCCTTTTAGGAGATGAACTGATCCGAATAGAAAATCTATTTTATCAATAAATTTCTCAAGAATTTGATTTATCGCGCTTTCTTGACCAATCATATATTCTAATTCGAAACCCAATTTTACCTGGATTTGGTTATTATATTTTTCTCGTAATTCTTCAGCAAGTGATATATAACTCGGGATTTCGTTTACAGTCATCGAGTAATCCTGGTATGGAATGTTTCCTAAATCCTTTAAGAATTCGTATGGAAAGTGGTCGCAGAAACCAATTTCGGCTAATCCAATCTTAATAGCAGCTTTGATATAATCTTCCAAATCACCTTCTGCGTGTTTGCACCGATAATTGTGTGTATGATAGTCAGAGAGATTTTTAAGGCTCATTTATGTGGTATTTTAAAATTCAATAAAAAGTTTAAAAATTCTTATTAAGTTTTATAATATTGCAGACTATTAAAAATTAGATTTTAATCGATATAGGAATGAGAGAGATTAATAATTTAAAAACATGAATTCCTTTAAAGAAAAAATATATGATGGACCATACGAAGTCGTAGAAATTCAGATAACTAATGAGGAAAAGATATTTCGAGGATTAATCTACTTTCCAGACGAAAACAAATTTCGTAAGCCATATCCCGTAATAGTCTTTTTACAAGGATTCCCCCAAGTGTTTCCTTTTTCGTATATAATCCAAGAACACGAATATTTATTGAAGTTAGGATTTGCTGTTATCCTAATTTATTTACGAGGATACAAATTCAGCGAAGGTACAATATCTTTACCTGGGCAAGTTTCCGATGGCCTAAAAATAATTGAA
>JAHQWX010000328.1 GCA_029856375.1 Promethearchaeia archaeon
CGAATCCAAGCTCTTGGACCGCGTCAATTCCCCCTTCTCGATAATTATAACCGGTGAAATTGATAGGGTGCCATCTTGGAACATTCTTCATTGGGACGGTCCATTCAATTAAGTCGCAGGCCAATCGTAAAAGATGGTTAGGTGCTACATTCCTATAAGGGATATAACCAACCGTCATAGTTAATATATCGTTCTGTGTAGTTCCCATAAGCGATTTAATATCAAGTCCTCGCATTTTTGCCATATTATAATACATCGCGCAAACTGGAGCAGAGGAAAAAGGTTCAACAACTAACGCAACACTGACTTTATCAATTGGTAACCCTTCAGTTAGAGCAAACATTGAATCTATACAATATAAGGGTACGCCTGCTGTCCCGACTTCAGCATCACCGTCTGTGTTGGTGGGATCAATTCCATTAAAAGTTAACGCGTCAACTGCCGCACTAAATCCCGTCTCTCCATTCTCGTACAAGTATTTCCAACGTTTATTTGTTTCTTCGGGGGTTCCATGCCCCGAAAATAGCCTCATGGTCCATACCCTACCGCGGTACATCGTTGGATATACTCCTCTGGTATAAGGAGGGACACCAGGATACCCTACCTTGTCGAAGTAATTACTTTTGACATCCAAGGGGGTATAAACTTTTTTGATTGGTATTCCAGAATCAGTCTCAAATTTTACATTTCTTTCCTTAGCATTCTCAACACTTTTGTCCCATTTTTCACTTTCTGCTCTGAGCTTATCCAAAAAATCTTTTTCGAACAAAAACCATTCACATTATTTTATATTAAATTTAAATTAAGTCTAAAATGTATATTATATTATAATTATTAACTAACATATTTAATTTTTCAAAAATGGAAGGTTTTCCAGTATTGTAAAAAGATTTAATGGATGATTCTTATGGATTTTGCCTTAACCGATAAGCAAAAAATGATCAGAAACATAACGCGAGAGTTTTCTGAAAAATATATTGCTCCCGTTGCCGAAAAATGCGACCAAGAATCGTATTTAGATCCAGTTGTGATGGAAGAAATGAAGAGAATGAAGTATTTTGGTACTTGTATTCCAAAAGAATATGGAGGAGCTGGACTACAGGACGACACAATTAGTTTTTGTATTATTACGGAAGAAATTGGTAGAATCGATGCCTCGTGGTCCATCACTACAGGAGTGCACGCAAGCGTTTGTGCATACCCAATATATAAGTTCGGAACAGAAGATCAAAAGGAGAGGTTCCTACGCGACCTTGCAACTGGTGAAAAAATTGGCGCGTTCTGCTTAACTGAAGCGAACGCGGGTTCTGATGCGGGTGGAGTCCAAACTAGCGCTGTAAAAGATGGAGATGAATGGATTCTCAATGGAAGTAAAATCTTCGCGACTAATGGGGGAATTGCTAAAACATTATTAATTGTCGCTACAACTGGAATGAAAGGTAGAAGAAAAGAACTAACCGTTTTCATAGTCGATACTGATACACCAGGGTATTCAGTTGGCGTAAAAGAAGATAAGTTGGGAGTCCGTGCATCGAACACATCAGAATTAGTCTTTGAAGATGTAAGATTACCCGAAGAGAACATCTTAGGTGGAGTTGGGACCGGCTTTAGAATAGGAATGCAAATATTAGATTACGGAAGAATTTTAATGGCGGCACAATGCGTTGGACTTGGTCAAGCTGCGTTAGAAGCTTCAGTTAAATATGCTAATGAAAGGGTACAATTTGGAAAACCAATTGGAATGTTTCAGGGAGTTCAATGGAAAATTGCTGATATGGGAGTCGCTGTTGAATGTGCTCGTTTGCTAACCTATAAAGCTGCATATTTATGCGACCAGGGAATGGACTACGGTGTGATTGGATCAATGGCAAAATTAAAAGCCTCGGAAGCTGCCATGCAAGCAACTCACGACGCTGTACAAATTCACGGAGCTTACGGTTTAATGAAGGCGTACGCTGTTGAGCGCTATTTTAGGGACGCAAAAATGGCAGAGATTTATGAGGGAACATCTGAAATCCAGAGAATGGTTATAGCACAAAAATTACTAAGAGGGCGTTTTTAGAGGTGACCAAGGAATGAAAATTTTTGTTTGTATAAAGCAAGTACCTGGAATCTCAGAAGTAAGGATTGATCCTAAGACGAATACGCTTATAAGAACCGGTATTCCTAGTATAACCAATCCCCACGATCGACATGCGATTGAATTAGCATTAAATTTAAAAGAAAAACACAATGCTGAAACAATAGCGTTGAGCATGGGACCACCACAAGCAGAAGAAGTCTTGAGAGAAGCCTTGTCGATGGGAGTTGATAAAGCATACCTCTTAACAGACAGAGCGTTTGCGGGTGCAGACACACTAGCAACTTCTCATACATTATCATTAGCAATAAAAAAGATATTAAGCGAATCGAATAAGGATGAAAAATATTTAGTCATTTGTGGAACCCAAGCTATCGATGGAGATACTGCTCAAGTAGGTCCTGAATTAGCCGAAGAACTGGGAATCCCTCAAATAACATATGTCTTAAAATTTCAACTTAAAAAAGACAAAATAGTTGTTGATCGTGCGTTTAGAGCGGAAGAAACAGTGATAATCGAAACGCAGTTGCCGGCATTGGTATCTGTGTTAAAAGAATTAAACGAGCCCAGATTACCTACAATGTTAGGAATTGTAGATGCGCACGATGAGAAAGAAGTAATCTATTGGGATGCAAAAGCACTTGGAGCCGAGAAAGATAATATAGGTCTAAATGGTTCGATGACGGAAGTGTGGAAAATATTTATACCAGAAAGAAAGGGCGAACACATCATATTAGAGGGGACAGCTGAACAAACATCTCAGAAATTATGTGAAAATTTAAAGGAGGATAAAATATTCTAGGGGACGCTGAAAATGAGTATTAGAATAGATGACGATTTATGTACAGGTTGTGCTGCGTGCGTCGCAAGTTGCCCATATGGCGGGATAGAAATCGTTGATGATAAAGCCTGTATTCGAGACGAGTGCACTTTATGTGGTGCGTGCGTTGAAGAGTGCCCGGTTGAAGCGATTATTCTGGAACGAGAGGAATCTAAGGTTGAGAAGATGGATATCTCCCAATATAAGGGCGTTTGGGTGGTTGCCGAACATTATAAAGGGAAGGTCCATAAAGTTGCGTTTCAATTATTAGGAAAAGGTCGCGAACTCGCAAACATTTTAAAAGTAAATCTAACGCTCGTAATTCTAGGAGATAATTTTGATGAGGAATTGAGCGAGTTTAGTCAATACGGCATGGA
>JAHQWX010000329.1 GCA_029856375.1 Promethearchaeia archaeon
AGAAACAAGTTTTCTCAGAGTCTGAAGTAAACTTTCAGGAAAATATCGGCAGCACGGGACAGTTCATTTGGCACTTAGAGGTTTTGTTAAAGTTCGATTTTATCAAGAAAATTAAAGTAAAAAACCATTCTCTCTTTTTACCAAAGGAATTCGAAGACGAGTTAGGAAAATATTATTTTCTACTAAGAGATGACATTAATCGAAAAATAGTTTTATCACTCTCACAAGACGAGTCTATTGAGCAAGCAAAGATTCCACCTATTATCAACGAGTCCAAAGGGAACGTCTATTACCATGTGAATACATTAGAAGAATCGGGAATAATGTTATCTCAGAAAAGCGAACTCACTGGCAACAAGGAAATCCGATTAAATCCAGAGAAGCGAGAGTTACTTATTAAAATCGCAAAAGATCTCGAATCAGAAATTCAATTTTAACATATTTTTTCTTTCTTTTTATTTAATATTCTACTATGAAGAAAAATATACTAGTTCTTTTTACATGGTTTAAGCGTTTAGTTTAACTATACTATTATATTTAATTTCGACAATAATTATGTAATAGTAATTATGGTATTAAGGAGAAGAAGCTGTCTAAAGTATTAATTACCGGAGCGAATGGATTTATTGGCGCAAATATAGTGCGAGCTGCTTTAGAAAAGGCTTATGAAGTCAAAGCATTCGTTAGAAAGACATCAGATCTTCAAGCTCTCGAAGGTCTACCCATTGAATTAGTTTACGGAGACCTAAGGGACACAGAATCTGTAAGTAAAGCAATGGACGACTGCGAATATATAATTCACGCAGGAGCCATCTACATATTTTTACCTATGTGGTTTTGGGCAGATCCTAAAAAAATTCAAGAGATGTACGAAGTAAATGTGTGGGCTACTGATAGATTAATGAAGGAAGCTAGCGAAAAAGGAATAAAAAAGGTTGTATTTACAAGTTCAGAAAGCGCTATAGGCATGCCTCCGGATGGTTCTATAGGGGATGAGAAACTTTTTGCAACTCCTAAAGAATTATCAGGACATTATAAAAGATCGAAGTATTTAGGTGAATTGGTTGCGATTAAATGGAATAATAAAGGATTATCAAGTTGTTCCGTTCTTCCTACTGTACCAATTGGACCTTACGATATAAAACCAACGCCGACTGGTAGAATAATCATGGATTTTATGAACGGGAAGATGCCTGGGTTTGTCGATACTAAAATGAATGTTGTATCTGTTAAGGATGTTGCGATGGCACATGTTCTCGCAATAGAAAACGGAAGAAGTGGAGAGAGATATATTGCGGGAAATAAAAATCTAGCGTTTCGCGATTTTCTTCGCCTGATAGCAGATGTTGCTGGCAAAAAAGCTCCAAGTTTTTCTTTTCCGATAATTCTAGCGAAAATGTTCGCGTTCTACGACGAATTTACTTCGTGCAAAATAAAGCATTCCGACTGTAAAACGCCTCTAGAAAGCGTTGCAGCCGCAAAATACCGTGTATTTGGCTGTACAAAAGCTTGGACTGAATTAAAGATGCCAAAAACTAATTTAAGAACCGCAATTAGAGAGCAAATTGATTGGTTTTACGAGAACGGTTACACTAAAAGCAAATAATATCTCAATGTGCTAAACCTTTCCAATAAAAATAAATTCAAATCCTTAATAAATCATCTTCTACAGTAATAACTATGGGAGAAGAAACCATAATTTCGGAAGAATATGTCCCAATTTCTGCTAAAGTAAATTTAAGCATCGGAGGTTTCGCAAATAATGTATTAAATGGCTTCGTATTTGCTAATATTACATTTTATTATACTGAAAAACTAGGGGCAGATCCCTCATTAATAGCAATTGCGTGGTTGCTATTTGCTGTATGGAATACTCTAAACGATCCTATTATCTCATACATAATAGACAACACTAGGACAAAAATAGGTCGTAGAATTCCTTATATCCGCTATGGGTCGCTTTTTTATGGGCTTGCTTTTATATTTTGTTGGTTTCCTATCGCTTCAATTGGAGACGATTGGGGTCTTTTTTTCAATTTTCTACTTGCTTTATTCCTCCTAGATACAATGTTTACAATCGTTGGATGTTGTTTCTATTGCTTACCAAACGAAGTGGCAATAACTGCAAAGCAACGAGCGAATATTAATTTGTATATGACAGTAGCAATGGCTGGTCATGTTGTTTTAGGAATTGTTTTACCAATTTTATTATTAACTGGGCAAGTAGGTGTACACCCTCTATTTTTTCCATTAATGGTGTTTATTGGGCTCGGGTGCTCGCTCTTACTATTTATCTCTTCCTATGGTATTAAAGAGAACATGTTTGCTCAAATGCAACCTCATGAGGGTTTTTTTGAGGGGCTTATCTTAACCTTTAAAAATAAAGCATTCTGGATTTTTGCAGTTCCCGCATTTTGTGTCAATCTTTTATTCCCTATATTGCAGACGGGAATACTCTATTATATCGATTATATCGTAGGAGATCAAAACATGATTCCTTTCTTAATAACTCTACTCATTGGACTCATAATAGGGGCTATCATTACTTTTACGAAGATTGAGTCTTGGGGTCCAAAGAAAGTAATGATGACAAATTTGATTTTGTTAGCTTTAGGATTCTCCTTATTATTCTTTATCGGTCGTAATGTTCTCGCATCAGCAGTTCCTTATGGTCTAATTGGATTAGGAATCGTAGGGGCAGTGATTGGAATTGGAGTTATTGCAGGGGATTGCATAGACAACGATGAGTTAATCACTGGAAAGCGCCGCGAGGCAGTTTATGGAGGAGTTAATGCAATAGTAACTAAACCTTCCATGTCAATTGCTAATTGGATCTTTTTAGGGGTAATTGAGTTGTTCGGATTTATAGAACCAATAGTTGTAAATGATATGACAATCAAACAACCTCAATCTGATTTGACGCTTATGGGGCTTCTACTTGCATTTGGTCTTATTCCTGCTATTTTATTTCTTTTAAGCGCCATAGCACTACATTGGTACCCTTTAGCTGGTCCAGAATGGAGGAAGAAGAAAAAATACATCATGGAACTCCACGACAAGAAAGAAAAGGAGTACTTTCAAAAACTAGTTGCTGAAGGTAAAATACAAACTGAAGGTACTAAATCGAAAAAAAAAAAAAATCAAAGTTAAGGTTCGTAGTTTTTTACCATATTTGCAACTATCTCCACTTTTCTAAAGTCAGCATTGGGAGGTAACTCATCTGAAACTCCCAAAATAAGGTTTGGGGAAAACATATCTAATACTTTCTGAGTATAT
>JAHQWX010000330.1 GCA_029856375.1 Promethearchaeia archaeon
TCTGATTCGGGTGATACTATTACTTTAATGATCGGTTCAGGTATAGCCCCCCACATATATTGAGTAAATACCCAAATATCGTCGTTAATATGGGTCACTTTCGCGATATCCGCGAGCGCGTCAGAAATTTTGTCGATTGAGTATCCAACTCTTACGATTGGCTCTATACTTTTCGCGGCTTGTAATCCCGGGTGCGCCATCATCGCTTGCAGATCGATTAGGAAAACAAGTTCATGAAGTCGCTCTTCAATTTTAACGACTTCTCCAGCAATTTCTTTACTCTGGAATCTAATGGCTGCATAGGCGAGATCGATCATTAAATCCAGATTTTCCTTCATCTCAATAATGATGTCCTTGAGAGAAAGAGGTTTATATTTGAATTTTTTCAGTTTCGGCATTTATTTGTTCGAGACCTCATACTTTATTTTTATTCTTTTTTATATAAACATTTGCAATATAATCATCAACATAATTGGAGTAAGCAAATCAGCTACTGAAGTGAGCGTGGGGATCATGATGTTATTGGGATCCCTTCCGCTTTTAAATAAAAATATTGCGCTAAAAAAACTTATCACAAAAAATATCAGGAATAAAATAACAATCGTAATTAGTAAAACAATCATGTAAATGAAGGGATTTAAGGTTGATAAAGAGTTTGCGCCACCTAAAACGATGCTCAATACGATCAGAAAAATAATTGATAAAATTCCCGTTATTAATAGAGCAACGAAATTAGTCCTTAAAGCTTCCGTTCTTTGAATCTTTGGCGGAATTGAACCAATGTAAAGAGCGGTGGTGAACCTAGAAATTAAAATTGTGCTTAAATCGCCTAAACATGCGTTTAATGGAGGAATGACCATTATAATTATGGGAAAAGCGCTTAACAAGGTGTATTGGTTTGATAAAAAGGTTCCAGAGAGCAATCCGATAAACGAGGTAACAAAAACAACGATTACGGATTCTTTTACTATTCTTTTAAAGTATTCCACTCTATGGCACCCCCAATAGTAGTAAAGATAAATAGAATCCGAATACCGTGAAAAAATCGTCAAAGCATGTCATTAAAGGATTTACGATGTTATTAGCATCGATTCCAAAGCGAAAGCAAAATATATTTAGTCCTGTTGATAATGGAACCGAAATTGATAAATTAAAAAATATTGTTATCAGTGGAATTCCGATAAAATACCCAATATTAACGACCTCGTTTCCTAAGAAGAGGCTAAACAACTGCGAGATAATACCGATGAAAATAGCAACCAATAACGATATAAATAGAGCGGCGCCGATATTTTCCAACCACCTTCTTATTGGCTGAAGGGACATAGACAACTCACCGGTATATAAGTCTCTCGTCGTTCGAGCAATGAAAGTTCCACTTATGTTGCCTCTGAGAGTTAAAAGCGCGGGAATCATTATTATTAAATAAGATAAGCTTTCAAAGGGTAAAATTAGAAAAACTAAAATCATACCCGCAAAAATATCTCCGGTAATTGAAACAATCTCTCCCAAGATTGACTCTCGAACGATCTTTGATTTAGAGTCTTGGGACGACATTCATTCCACCAGATTATTTTTTCCATTTTCGTATAACTTAAAAGAACTTGTATAGAACTTTATATCTTTGACAATAAAAAAAAGTTTTGGACACTATATAAACATTTAGATTCAGCTAGAATAGAAAAAATAAATTCCCACTTATGGCAAAATTAAACAATATGAGTTTCACTCCTGCACTAAATCCAATATTCTATATATCTATTAAACTTAATTTAGCTCAACAGCAGATATTCTCCTAGAATGAGGAAATAAGTTTTTACATTTTCTAAGAATGAGAACTATTTGAGAACCATATTTTATTTCGACTTCAGTTTTGTTCCAAATGGTTTCTTTTTAGGACTTCACATTCGTTCCAAATGGCCCTTCTCTGGACTTCAGTTTTGTGCCAAATTGCCATTTAAATAGGAGGATTTTCACAATAAGTGTATATATAAGCTATAAAAATTTAGAGTTATCTCAAATTTTTATACTACCATTTTTAAAAATTGGGTTATTGAGGTATAAGAAACATGCTCATTAAAAATAAGAAAGGTCTGATTTTATTTAATCTCCTAGTAGTAATGATGTTTGGCGCCGTATTTCTTGTGAATAATGAAATTAATATTCATGCTGATTCCAATAAAACGGAATTAAGAATTGCATATACAGATCGCGGTCCTATTTACATACTTAATAATTGGTCAGCCGCAAAAGGAGCGGGAATATGCTCCGGAACTGGGATTTGGGCCGATCCATATGTAATTGAGAATTACAGAATTGTGGGAAACCATTCAACCGATTATGGTATTTATATTAGAGGTTCAACCGATGTGTTTATAATTAGAGATTGTTTGATAACAAATTGTAGCGGTGGTAGTGGTGACACGCGTGGAGCAATCAAGTTAAGAAATGTGGAAAATGGGCGAATCGAAAACAACACCATATACGATAACGATATGAATGGAATTTATCTAGAAAACAGTGCGCAAAATAATACGATTATTGGAAATAACATCACGCAAAGTGGTCGCAACGGTATTTCTCTATATCAGTATAGCGACAATAACACCCTTTCTCATAACTTTATTACCCTAAGTATGTACGATGGAATCATGATGGATGATGTGTATGATGTCAATGTGCTTAATAATACCATAACGGATAATCAGTGGAGCGGTATTTGTATGATGGATTCAAGTTATAATAAATTCCGCTACAACAATATTACAAATAACGGAAGATATGGTGCGAATCTTGACGACGGCGGGGGTAGCACCGGAGATAACGACTTTTATAGAAATTTAGTGTTTAATAATAGTTGGAGTGGAATATGCTTCAATGGCTCTGATTACAATACGTTCGTTCAAAACGACATTATCGACAACAAGGAATTTGGTATTATATTAGATGATTGGGGAAACAACAATGATTTTGACGAAAACGCAATAATTGATAACGATATGAGCGGCGTGTATAGCGGAGGCACAAATTACAATAACTTTACAGGAAATCACATCGCGAATAACGGGGATTATGGCGTTGAAATGACCTATTACAGCTCTCTTAACGAGTTCTGGTGGAATAATATTTCAGACAATGAAGAAGGTGGGTTTTTTTTAGACGAATCGTGGGATGTTACAATAAGAAACAATTACATTAGAACCAACCCAACCCACGCCATCCACATAATTGATTCAGAAGATGAAATAATTGAAGATAACACGTTTGTTGGGG
>JAHQWX010000331.1 GCA_029856375.1 Promethearchaeia archaeon
AGGATACTTTTTAACGATTTTCAAGCCTATTATTGTACCCCAAGAATGTCCAACAAGGAGAATTTTTTCTTTATTAAATTTTTCCCTTAAATATTGAATTAATTCATATAAATCTGACAATATTTGTTCAATGCTCATCCTATTTTCGGGAATATCTTTAGAAAAAGATTTGCCACTTCCTCTTTGGTCCCAGTTAACTACAATGAAGTGTTGTTCGAGGATTTTATCAAATTCGTGAGATAATGCCATTGCTGTCACTCCAGGCCCCCCATGTAGAAATAGTAATATGGGATGATTTTTGTTAACCCCTCTTATGAGAATAGTTTGGGTAACCCCTCCTAATTTAACTTTTTCAAGTAAAGCGATGCTATCAGGAATGATTTCACCATTATTATCTTTAAATTGTGGGGTTTTTGAGCTTAGTAATTTTAGAATACCCATTTCTTTCCGAATTCTAATTAATTTTGGTAGTAAAATCTTAACTTTGGGATTTTTAAATATTATCTTCGAATAATCGCTGGTCTATGTTTAAAAATAGATGATATTAGAGTTGGTCTAAATTATTGAATTATTATAAAAACACAAATTAAGAACAAGAATTGAGTTTAATTCATTTCAGAAGTTTTATAAAGAATAAATCAAAAAAACTCTTTCTGGCTAAATAAATCATGTTTAATTTTCATTAATTGGATCTAATCGAGTAATTTTTTTTATTTTATCAAAATCTTTATCGTGAGAGTAGATCTCCTCTATATTATTTTCTAAGAGACAAGCAGCTATTAGAGAATCCCTTCCCCCTGTTCTATATTCTTCTGCTATTTCAAAAGCTAGTAGAATTGAAGAAATTGTAATATTTAAAATTCTAATATTCTCTGAGTCAATGATAGAAATTAACCTCTCTTTAACATCTTTCTCGTTATATTTATAAACTCTTACTAAAGCATGGTAGCTTTCCATAAATACAATCGCTGGAATTGAAGCCGTTTTTGAACCTTTCGCAACTTCTTTTAAAAGAGATTTGCACGGCACATGCTCCGGTAAATCTTTATTTAAGGCGTAAACAATAATGTTGGAATCGATTCCTTTCATTCTTTCCACATACTTTTAGTCGCTTTGATGGCATCTACTTTTTTAGCTCCATTTGAAAGTGGGTCATCTAAAATATGTATTAATTTGTCCTTATCCTCGGTTTTTTTCCGAAGTTCATGGCAGAAAATTAAATAATCAGCGATTTTCATACTCAATTTAGCCGCCTCTTTTTTTATTTCCCACCATTTCTCTATTAAATTGTCGTCAATTATTATATTTGTTCTCATAATATGTAAATATGTAATACATACATTTAAAATTTAACGCACATTAATAATCCAGATCTTTATTCTTTATTAAAAAGTTAATTAATGCACAAAAAGAAGCGTTTTATTTAGGGATTTTTAGGTCTTTAAATTTCTGGTAAAATTCTTGAAATCATTAAGTCGCAATATTTTTTATTTTCTTCATAATTTGGCATATTTGCAGAATTTTATTTTTGTATCTTATATAGATCAAAATACATCTTAATAGTCTTTCTTTCTATCTTTTCGTTATTAACTAATTTTTTAATAACCATTTTACCAAGAGGTATATCAACAAATTTAAAGCCCATATTTAAATAAAAGTTTATCGTTTCTGATATAATTAATGAATCAACAAATACGCATCTACATCCAACTTCTTTTGAGAATTTTAAAGCAATATTTATAACTTTTTTTATTAGATCTGAACCAAATTTTTTCCTCTGAAATCTTTCATCAATGGCAAACATTCCCAACAAAATACCTGGAACATATCTTGTGATTTTCTCAATTCCTAAAGACTCTTCCCATTGTATTGTAGAACTAGAGAGAGAAAAAAAACCCATTACATCGGGGGTCTCATCATTTCTTAGAATATAAATTTGAGAATAACCATATTGAATAAATTTGCTTGAATATTCATAGAAAAAATCATCGAGCTCATTAATTCCAGAATGAAATGTATATTCTTTAAAGTTAAAATCTAAATCAATTTTTTCAAAAATAGGTTTAATTGCGGTCATTTAGATTTAGAGAGCGTTCTCTTTTCATTTCCTATTCTTTTGTACGGTCATCAATTTCATTATGAAATTTCGAATAGAAATCAGCTAATTCCTCATCATATTCTACTGACTCTAACTCATCTAGTAATAATTCCACGGCTTTTTTTGAAGTTAAGACGAGATCATCATTATCAGATATAATATAGAAATCTTCTGGTTCCTGTATTTCCTCAAACTTGATTTTTTGGGTCTTATCCTCAGTTTTCATCTGTATCATTTAATATATTTTTTACCATCTTACGATTTTTATAGAACTTTATGAAATTAAATTTATTTTTTTTCTCCAATATCGATCTTCAATTTATTTAAAAATTTTTAATATTTTTAAAATCTAAAAATTAAAATAAATTTTAAGTAATTTCAGAAGGATAACTAAACTCTTTACCGGCATCTGTACTAGTTCCTGGTAGAATTACAGAGGTAAAGTAGTTCAACTTCACACCTCTGTTTTTCGCCAACTCTTTCACCGCTTTTTCGGTGTTATCGTAATCGTGTAAGATTCGAGCTACTGCCACCGCAGCTGCGTATGGGTCGTCAAATCCCGGATATAGTAGATTTCTACCAACTAAACATCCTTTTATATTGAGCCCGGCTCCTAATCCCCTTTCGAAATTTTCTAGAATATCAGTAGGATTTCCCGTACTCTCTCCACCCAACATCAATATTGGATTGCTCGTGCTTCTTACAACTTGCTCGAAATCGGGAACATATGGGATTTTAAGCCAGATATTGCTGGAAGACCCTCCCAACGCGGTTGCGATTCCTACCGTTTTGATAATTTCCTCCGCGTTGAGTTGTACGGAATATCTTCCGTCTTTCTCTCTACGCACCGGAAGAGGTTCTACAAACGCCGGAATGTCGTATTGATTACACTCGCGAACTATATTTGAGCAAGTTTCGATTGTCCTTTGGCTATATCTTGCTTGGCTCGTCTCTAAGTCCACGCGAAACATCATTTTTGCTCCGTCTAAATTGCAGTCGATGATATCCTTAACGCTGTATGCAGTCAGGAGGTCGTCCATTTCGTATCGGGATCCAGATAAACCACCTCGATTTGTACATCCCAAAAGGATTTTATTGTCTAGAAACGAAGCACCGCCTTTCTCTTTATAAATGTAGTTCAAAAGAAATAAATCGTCCATTATATCGGGAG
>JAHQWX010000332.1 GCA_029856375.1 Promethearchaeia archaeon
CTAGGGACTCTAACGAGCTATAAGTAAGCCAAGGGGGATTTCCAATTATTAAATCAAAATTTTTCTCAAATTGTTCGTTTTCTGGAAATAATGAGTCGCGTAATTCTACATTTATCTTGTACTTGGAAAATTCGTCTTTAAGTACTAAGAAAATATTAATTTTTGAAATAAATACAGCGAAGGGATTTAAGTCAAAACCATAAATGTTGTTTAAGGCGCTTCTTTTAACATCGAGAGGTAAATTTTTTGAATATATATGC
This sequence comes from Promethearchaeia archaeon, assembly GCA_029856375.1. GTDB lineage: Archaea > Asgardarchaeota > Lokiarchaeia > Sigyniarchaeales > SOKP01 > 6H3-1. Next base: position 261 of record JAHQWX010000332.1, read on the forward strand.
TTTATCAGTTCAATTAGGAAAGTTCCGGAGCCGCACGACGGATCTAATACTTTATTTCCCAACTCGTACGATTCTTCGATCATTTTCTTCGCGAGGTACGGAGGAGTGTAAAATTCTCCCATTGAATGTCTTAAAGCTGCTGAAATAACATCTTGATATATATTATGAAACAAGTCTTCTCGCTCAATTTCAGAGCTGATAAGCGTTTCGTATATATTTTTCGTCTGCCTAATTAATATGTCGTACATTTTTTCTTCTGTATGTGACATGAGAAAAGGCCAAGCCCCAAAACTTTGTTCGAATTCTGATAAATTAAGATCTTTTAAATCGGAGTATTCTAAGATTCCAATAAGATCGTCGGTTGAGAGCGCTTTTTTATTCAACACGAGACGGATTAAAATCAACCGGATCAATATCGAAAGGTAAGTGTGAGAAATAAACAAATCCTGGTTGCAATCGGTTCTCTTGTAGATAAGCGAAAACTTGTGCTGCCAACTTTTAAAATCTTCGTGGGCTTCAAAATTAAGAGATGCGAATAACCAATCCAAAATTCCAGAAATTTTCTCGAAATATTCGGAACTCGCGCCAAATTGGTGAACAATCGATTCTCCGGAGAGTATTTCCTTAGAGTTCAATAAAGATTTCCTATTTTTTAGATTTGCGTTAAATTATTATTCTCGTTAAAATTTATATTCCTTTTTATTTTATACAAAAGTAGTCAGCGATGCAGTTCAACCTCTTAGATTCGGTCAAAAACGGGTTTAAGTTTTCCTGTCAAAAGTGTGGAAAATGTTGCACGGGAAAAGGAGAAGGACAGATATTTATTTACAAACCAGATGTGGAAAGATTATTCAAACGCTTTAATTGCGATTCGGAATCCAAGAAAATTGAATTTGCTCGAGAACATTTCGATACGACCTCACAAAAATTCGTGTTAAGAGAGAAAGACACGCAACACATAAAGTATTACCACTTCGATACCTTGGTCATTAAAGTGATTGGGAACGAGGAGAATTGCAGTTTTCTGGAGAATGGTAATATTTGCACGATTTACGATGCGCGCCCATTCCAATGCGTAGCGTACCCTTTGTGGCGTATTTTAGTGACTAACCAAAAAAATTGGAACGAAAACGCTCAAAAGTGCAAAGGTATTAATAGAAAAAAGGGAGACTATTTTTCAAAAGAGGAAATACTCAAAAAACTAAAGGAAGAATATAGATTGGAAAAAGAATTCTTTCTGGAGATGAAAAAACACGATTTTGAAATTGAAAAGATTTATCGGTTCTTAAAGGGAAGTTAAAAAAGAAGTCGTTGAGATTTTAAATTACCAAGGGACATCCTTCACGCCGCCATAGTAGGCGACCACATTTCCGAAAATTGCGACTAAAGGTGTAGAGATCGATACAAAAATAATAAATAGAATGTGTAAAGGGAAAATTGGATATACGATTAAAATGGAAAAAAGAATAAAATCGAGTTGATCCACCATTAAAACTTGACTCCCTTCACCTTTTCCAAATCGTCTTTTGCCAAAACTACCGATGAGGTCGCCAATAGGTGCAGCAGTACACATTATAAGCGTTCTTATTAAAAAAAAACCAAAATTATCACCTCGAATTTCCATGAAATAGAGAATATCCTCCAAACTAAAAAGCTTCAATCCACCTCCAGGAAAGGTTGAAAACTGGAAAACCGCGAAATCGGCAACGGGAGGATATATTAAAATCGTAATCATGCTAATTCCAAATCCAAATATAATTCCGATAAAAATACCATTCCATGTCTTGTTATCTCCAAAAATTCGCTCGTCTGAGCCCCTCCACATGCGACCGCCGTCGATCGGGATTAATTTAAATGGGAATTTTCCAGCAAAAGTCATACTGGCGTTGCTAATAAATGCGGGTAAGAGGCACAAATAAGTGAGTCCTAAGATTATCAACCAATCGAAAATCGTATAAACGAAAGTAATTATTACGAAGTATCCGATAAACAAAGATCCCAACACAATTACGAACTTTTTTAACCTTTTTAAGTCTTGTTCGTCAATGTAGGGATCGTTCCATATTCGATCGAAAATTTTGAGAAACCCGTTTTAGTTAGCTAATATACTATTTGTATAATAAATTGTATAATAAAAGCAATTTATTAACTGTTATTAAAATCTATACTATGGAGGAAACCACGGAGCCTCGCCTAGAGACTGGAGTGGAACTATAGAACTTAACTCGTGCAAGATTTTTCCAATCCTTTTTCTCCCGGAATAAAGAGTTGATGGGTGATTGCAATACTTCCACGTATCGCCGGTGATTGAATTGACGATTTCTTCGAGTTCAGATCTATAAGTGGAAATTTCTTCCACTGACAATTTTCCTGGATGAGCCTCGAGATAATTTAAACTCGCATTCAATAACCAGATGTATTCGTAATCTTCGAATCCCTCTAAATAGTTTTCCCACCTAGTCGAATCGTAAAACTTTCCGTTCCTCTCGTAAATAAACCACCCGTCTCCGTATCCGTTGAAACCAAAACCGTATCGTCCGTGAGCGTAAGCTAAAGCGTGCCAATACAAGTATCCGTGAATTTTGTAATACCACACTTGCCAAATTAAAATTCTTACTTCGAATAATCTGTTGTAGAGATGAGAATTTGGATATGGAGAGGTGGGACCAACGCAGGCGTAATACCAAAATTCTCGTCCTTCCGCCAACAATTCGTTCCACTTTGCTTCGTCGTAATAGGGCGTCGTTGGACAATAAACATCGAGGTAATCTTCGAGATAATCGTATTCAGCTAAGGGTGGAACTGTTGCCATTATTTTTAATTTAGGAGCGGCCTCGCTTAAATTTCCCGCCAAATTCACGAGATCTTTGAAATAGGATTGTCTCGTATACCCCGCGGGAATAAACTGGTTGAACTCGTCCACAAAATAAATGTAGGCATATTTTAGCCAGCCCTTGCTCTCAAGGTGATTCTGCACCGCGCTATAGTAGTTTTTCATCCAAAGCG
>JAHQWX010000333.1 GCA_029856375.1 Promethearchaeia archaeon
TGATAGATCTCCCTATGAGCCTTATTTGCTTGGAGCAAAATCTGATATGCCCCCTGTTGCTATATTTACAAGAGATGAAAAAACAGGATTACTGGTGTGGAGCGGAGAACATGGCTTCCCTGGTGATGGTAATTATTTAGACTTTCATAAGAAACATTATCCTGGCGGCCATCGATATTGGAAAGTGACTGCAGCAAAAATTGACATAGGTCAGAAAATGGAGTACTACCCGGAAGATGTAGAATCTCGCATCGAAGATAACGCGAGTCATTTCAAAAATCAAGTGAAGGACATATTAAACGAATTTCGCGACAAAAATAACTATAACGGCATTGTTGTTGCGCCATACGATTGCGAATTATTTGGACATTGGTGGTTCGAAGGACCAAGATGGTTGAAAAAATTATTAAAATGGATGCAAGACGATCCAGAGATTGATTTGACGACATGTTCGAGATATTTAAGCCAACATCCTCCAAATAAAGTTATTACGCTACCCGAGGGTTCTTGGGGGTTGGGAGGCTGGCATTCAACATGGCTTAACGATTGGACAGCGTGGTCCTATCATTACATCTACGAATGCGAATCAAAAATGGAAGAAATCGTAGAAAAATACTTTAATTCTGCAGACGATAATTTAAAAGGTATCATTAAACAGTTGGGAAGAGAGCTATTACTGCTTCAATCGAGCGATTGGCAATTTTTAATAAGCACTTGGACAGCACGAGATTATGCCGAAAATAGAATTGGAGAACACTACGAGAAATTCATCAGGCTTTACAATATGGCCATGAAATATGGAAATGCTGAATTTATTGATCGGGGTGAATGGGCGTATTTAGGAATGGTTAAAGAATCCGATGAAATCTTCGTAGATTTGGATCCTAACACATTTAGACCGTATAAATACGATTAGTACTGTATAACAAAATAAAAAATCTTATTTCGAAAAAAGGAGTTTAGTTATTTTTTTTCTCCAATTTTCTCCTTATTTCTGTAATTTCAACCGCTTCTTTTTCCGCTTGTTCGTATTCTATCACAAAGCGTCCTTTGAAGGGGCTATGCTCGTACCCGAACTTCGCCGCTTTATACAATGCGGATACTAGTAACTTCGAGGGACCTGCCATTAATGCTCCCTTTCTAAAATCATCGAGACTCTTTTCATCCCACGCTCCCAAAAAACCGTATAAAGGCATAAAGATGAAAATTGGAAAAATAAATAAACATCCCAATAAATATATTCCAGCCAACATATATCCGACAATATTCGCCCAATAATAGATATTCACGAAAATCTGTATCAGAATGGAATATAATGGAAGAAAAGGTAGCATCGCAATAAATGGTGCGATTATCGTTTGATATAGAGGGATTTTTAATTTCATCCTGGGAAATAGTTTTTTATTTACTACATACCAACCATAAACACCCGCAAAGGCGTAGGCGGGAGCGTTTGCAAACAGCCAAAATATCAACACATATTGATATCCAAACCATGATGCCACACCCCACGGGGCTAACGCTATTAAGTGTGTAAGAAATCTAGTTCCTTGTTCAATAAAATTCATGTAAGTGGAATATTCTGGAAAATTACACGCTTCACAAATAACTCCCGAAAAATTTGTTGGGAATAGAATAAATCCAGCTAGAAATAAAGGATAAATCATAGGGGCCGCTTCTGCATATTCAGCGGCTAAATAACCAATTATTGATGGAATCAAAAAGAGAACTGGTCCAAGGAATACGCCTATGGCTATTATCCCCCACCACTGAAATTGGGAGCGAATATAAAAAAGAGCCAATTCTTTTTTATCGTTATTATAAGCCTCAGAAATAGGGGGACCATTGGAGAAAGATAGGCTAAAAGCGTCAACGAACAATGCCGCTATTTGATATAATCCTAACAACGTTGAATAATTAAACAACCAGGTAACTAGCATAATATTTATTAAGGCAGATACAGCGTAAAATACTAGCCCGCTGGGAACTACTTTTCCTCCGTAAATTACTACCTCCTTTATAATTTCTCTATCGAAGGAGATAAACATTACTTCTTTGAGTTTGAAGCCAAATGGTTTCAGAACTTTTTTGAAAAAATAAGCTCCAATAACCATTGCCATTAAATCATCAAAATAACTGCCCCAAATAAATCCCATCACGGCTCCCATTAATTCGCCGACAGTAGGATTTAAACTTCCTAACCACCTCCCTAGTATAATAAAACCTAATGTGGTCATTATCTGTATAACGGCGTTTTGAATGACCCAAAGAACATTTTGTTTATCGAATTTTTGAAATCCTCCCAATACCACCATAAAAATTCCTGCGGTACTTGGCCATTGAATCATACTATATACTAAGAAAAACCATACTGCATAACCCATATTAGTGAGGGGGATAATTGTAATGGCTATTATGGCAATTAGGGTTATTTGTATTAATCCGGTAAACATCTGGAACCAAATATAGAATGCAATATATTTCATTGCCCTTTTTGGTTCAGTTTCAGCATACTGAGATACAAAGCGCTCAACAGCATTTTTTACTCCGAAGTCTGCAAAATGATAAAACGGCAATACAACACCCGTAACAATGTTGGCAAATCCTAAGGCCTCTGGAAAGGGGAGAACCATGTTTAATAGAATTCCGGAGAGAATAGCTGGAACTACAATAACCAATACAAGCACATAATTAAACCAGAATCCTGCAAGTGGTCGGTGCCAACCCGCCTGTGCCCATAAATCGTCAACTATTCTCTGATTCTCCTTCTTTTTTTCTAATTTAACCTTTTTCTTTTCTGATATCTCTTTTTTATCTATAGTTTCTGTAGAAATCTCTTCATCTAAATGTGAATTTTCTTCTCTCATTCGCGCTTCTCTTCTAAAATAACTTCTGATTTTTCATTATTTTGTTGTGTTATTTTTTTAAATTTAAAGTAAAGATATATCGTAATAATCCAAATGACGGCTATCATTAAAAACCACAAGAGAATTTCATTCAAATGTGGAATTGGAGAAAATGGCCAAGCTTGATAAGTCTCAATATTATTGTCATCATAGCCAGGTTTTACATGTAAAATTGAGACATACATGAGATAATTAAAATATGGCCAGAGTACAAATGGTTTATTGTTTTCATCGATTTCCATACCGAAGAATAGAACCTTTCCACCATTACTTCCCATTTTTTGTTCAGAAATAAGAGAATTTCGTATTTCCTTCAAAATAAAGCCTTCCCAGAAGGAGTGCAATGAATCA
>JAHQWX010000334.1 GCA_029856375.1 Promethearchaeia archaeon
GATTGGTTCAAAAGGTAGTAAAGCTTTTGTTAAGAGATATTTTCCAGAGATTAGAAACGCTAAAATAATAAATATTGATGGAGTAGGGTGTAAAAATGTCCCAATTCTAATCGGAAAGTCTGAAATCCAAGGTATGGTAAAGATGAACTCTAAAATGATCGAATTAATTAAAAAATCCGCTGATAATCTCGACATTGAAAATAAGATAAGTTCTTTCATGTTTTTTACAGATTCTTTAAGTTTTTGTAGAAAAAATCTTTCAGCAACTTCAATTTGTACCTGGCCATCCTCGAAAAAAGCATATTTTTATCACACAAGAGACGATGTTATTGAAAACATGGGATTTGAAAATTTAATAAATACTTATAAAATTTGCATGGAAATCATAAAAGATTTAGACGAATAGCATTATCTTTATACAATCATATTTTGTTTAAAATCACCCATTTTAATTGAATCTCTTTTAGAATGACCAAAATTAAATCTTTATATAATAAGAATTAGAAATCATTATTCAGTGTAAATTGGTAATAAAATGTGAAATATTTTGTCAAAAGTCTTAATTACTGGCGCAAATGGTTTTATAGGAGCTAATATTGTTCGGGCGGCTTTAGAAAAAAAATATCAAGTTAAAGCATTCGTTAGAAAAACCTCTGATCTTCAATCACTAAAAGGTTTATCAATAGATTTTGCTTATGGCGATTTAAGAGATACTGAGTCAGTGAGAAAAGCAATGGCTGATTGCGACTATATAATCCACGCCGGAGCAATATATTTATTCTTGCCCATGTGGTTTTGGGCAGATCCTAATAAAATTAAGGCAATGTATGAAGTAAATGTATGGGCAACAGATAGAATTTTAAAAGTAGCTAAAGAGCAAGGAATAAAAAAAGTCGTTTTTACAAGTTCAGAAAGTGCTATAGGTATGCCTAAAAATGGTTCGATTGGAGACGAGAAGTTATTTCCGACTAAAGAAGAGATGCCCGGTCATTATAAACGGTCAAAATATTTGGGTGAATTAATAGCGTTAAAATGGGATAAAAAGGGCTTACCTACTTGTACTATTTTACCTACAACTCCAGTTGGTCCTTACGACATTAAGCCCACACCTACCGGAAGAATAATCATGGATTTTATGAATGGAAAAATGCCAGGTTTTGTGGATTCTCATATGAATATTGTTTCTGTTAAGGATGTTGCGATGGCACATGTTCTTGCAATCGAGAACGGAAAGAGAGGAGAACGATACATTGCAGGAAATAAGAATTTGGCGTTTAGAGATGTTTTAAGATTAATTGCAGATGTTGCTGGAAAGAAAACCCCGAGTTTTTCTTTCCCTATAATATTAGCGAAAGCCTTTGCTTTCTTTGATGAATTTATTTCGTGTAAAATCAAGCACACAGATCCAAAAACTCCTATTGAAAGCGTTGCAGCTGCGAAATATCGAGTTTTTGATTCAACTAAGGCTTGGAAAGAATTAAAAATGCCAAAAACAAATGTTCGTATTGCCATTAGGGAGCAAATTGATTGGTTTTACGAAAATGGCTATACTAAAAGTAAATAAAAATAATGAAAAAAGGAAAAAATAATTAGAGGCAAAATATCATGGCAATTATCGATGAGTTAACAAATATAGTTGGTAATAAATATTGTTCCGATAAAGACTACATAAATGTAGCTTATTCAAGAACTATTGATCCTTGTTTACCCGAGATTATTCCTAAACTTGTTGTTCGACCTGAGTCAACGGAACAAGTTATTGAAATTATAAACATTGCCAACAAGTATAAGACCCCAATTCTTCCTAGAGGTGGAGGATGCGGAATTATGGGCGGTAGCAAGCCTATAAGTGAAGATGTAATAGTTGTTGATATGACTAGAATGGATAAAATATTGGATATTAATGAAAAAGACTATACTGTTACAGTTGAATGTGGGTTGAGCTGGTCGAGGCTTAACGCCGTCCTTTTTGAGAAGGGATATTACACTGGAAATATGGGACCTGGTTCAGGACTTAATGCCGTAATTGGAGGGGGATTATCTCATCATTCTGGAGGAGGTGGAGGCTGTGGAAAATACGGAAAATGCACTGAAAATTGTATTGGATTAGAAGTTGTTTTGGGAACGGGTGAATGCATTACTTTTGGGTCTCAGCAAAATAAATATGTAGAAAAACCTTTTGTTCGCCTTGGATTAGGACCAGATTTAATGGGAATTTTTCTAGGAGATAATGGAACAATGGGGATAAAAACCAAAGCAACGATGAAAATATATCCTAAACCTCCTTATTTCTCTGGAAAAACATTTTTTATTGAAGATCAACCTTATGAAAATGTTCAGAATATGGTTATGGAACTGCATAAGATGGGTTGGTCGCAGGGATTAGGGATTTACGATTATTTCTTCACTCCCCCTCCCGCAGTTATGGGAGTTACCACCGATCATTTAATAAAATCATGGGGGGACATACTTGGGGGCGTTATTTTTTATGTTCACGAAGCTTTTAGCGAGACCGTATTAGAAGATAATTCAGAAACGATTGAAAAAATTGCTAAAAAATATACTACAAGAGAATTAGGGCCAAGTGCAGAAGAAGGAAATATAACCGATTGGTATTATGGAGAGCAAGGTCATTGGCAAGTATATCATTACGGTTTTTCGGTACTTGGGCCAAATTACTACGCAACAAGCTCTGAGATGATCGTTCCAGTTTCTAAAATGGCCGAAATTCTTCATAAACTAGATGAATGGGAAGAAGAAAAGAACGATGAACTATTTGAAGCTGACGCTGAATCAGGTGCAAGTCACATCGTAATGTTGCCCCATAATAGTTGTTATATTGGATGTGGTTTAAGTGCCACTAACGATGAAGATCTCAAGGAGGATGTGATTAAATTGTGGAGAGAGCAATTAGAACTCATGTCGAAATTAGGAGGCGTTCTCTATATGGCTGGTCAAATAGGATCTCAAGTTCTCGTAGATTCAAAAATTTATACCGAGCCATTTTACAGTTTCTTTAAGAGGGTCAAGAAATTAGTTGATCCGAATAATCTTATTAGCCCAGGAAAATTTAGATTTTAAAAATTACGGTGATAACTAAAATGGATGAAAAAAAAAATTTTAGGCGAATAAAAGAGCTTGAAGAAAACATTTATTCTTGCGTTGCAATTGGTGACTGCCGCAACACTTTAAAAGGCCCATATTCTAAACCAATTTTAGAGATTTGTTGTCCAAATAGGGACCA
>JAHQWX010000335.1 GCA_029856375.1 Promethearchaeia archaeon
GGCTTGGAGAAATTGAAAATCTACCTATAGCGGATAACGAGGTCGATATAATAATTTCGAATTGCGTGATTAATCTCTCACCGGATAAGGAGCGCGTGTTTCAAGAAGCTTTTAGGGTACTTAAACCTGGTGGGAGATTAGCTGTTTCTGATATAGTGATTTTAGAAGAATTGCCTGATTTTATAAAGAACAGCGTTGATATGTATGTAAGCTGCGTTGCTGGTGCTCTTCTAAAGGAAGAATATCTAGGATTGATTGAGAAGGCGGGTTTTAGTAAAATTGAGGTCGTAGAAGAAACAGTTTTTCCAATTGATTTAATGATTAGCGATCCCATGGCTAAGATAATAATAGCTGCTCTGGATATTCCCGAGGAAAAATTAAAAGAGATAGAGAAGACTATAGTTAGCGCGAAGATTATGGCTACAAAACCAAATTAACAACGGTGTGAAGTATCAAGTTGAGAATTGGAATTGTAACGGATGGGAAATACGGTAATGATGCGTACGAGAATATAAGCAAGGTGTTTCCGTGCGAGTGGATCGAGGTAGAGGAATTGCCAACCAGTATGATTTTCGACGATTACGAATTAGATATTCCCGATTGTGATATGTATATCGCGTACTTAAGACATCCCGACCAAGTATTTGCACTTGCAGAGCTAGGAAAACCAGCATTACTCGGTATAAGTTTTGGCGATGGATTTATGGATCAAATCCAAGAAATAAATCCTAAGGTTATTAAGTTCCCTACTATGTGTTCCGTCGAACAAAATACAGGAATTCCAGAAATCGACGATTATGCCAAACAATTTGGACGCCCAATTTTTGAGTCAAACTATTTTGAAGGAAAAGTGATCGATTCTAAGGTGTTAAGATGCTCACCTTGCGGTTCTTCCGCTGCAGGTGCTGACTTTATTAAAGATAAAGAGATTACACCGGAAATTCTTCAAGATTTCGCAATTCATGTGTGTTACGAATGCCGCGCTCCTCGATTTGGAAAGACATGTGATAAAGAAATCGCAGGAATTATTCATCTACGAGCGTTTCTCTCAATTATATCAGATGCTAACACATTTAGCGATGAGGAAATTCATGCATTTATGAGAAATATTGAAGTAGAATACAATGAAAGGCTAAAAAGTTATTAAAAAATATTATTTTTCTTATTTTTTTTAAAAACCTTCAAATGGATCCAAATTCTCAAGCTTCAATAGCGGATTTTGATCAGACAATTATAACTATCAGTAAGCTATTTTCGTCGAAATTCATCGCCCTAAATTGCTAAAAATTGGTCTAAAAATAGTTTAAAATCGAGAAGAGAGAATTTATCTTTATAGTAAAAAAAATATAGTAATTTAAAAGGGAGATTAATGATAGGGTTAAGAAGTTGTTCTATCGTAATGAGTAAGCAAAAAAAGTTCGAAGAAGAAAGGTATTACAACGAGATTCTGCAATGCTTTTCTTCCGAAAATAGGTCCGAGAACGAAAAGGGGATTTGGAAATACTCTAAGTTGATTGAATTAATGAGTTTTCTTAGGGACGAAGACACTCAAGAGAGTGTTAGGGCAAACAAATTGGTTCAAAACACAATAATTCTTTTACTAGCGTTATTCGACGACCTCGCTCCTGATTATTACAGTAAGATTGGAACGGATTCGAAACTCATCTCAAACGCAGAAAAAAAAGAATTGAAAGAAGCCTTGCTTTCTGAACTAGCCAATTAAATATTTCACATTTTTCTTCTATATAATTGATTTCCTTTAGATGTAATCTGAAATTATCTAATTTTTACAAACGACTGCGTGAAAAATTTTATATGTCTTAATATACAACTTATTTTTATCGTTTTAAAAATTGAGAAATTATCTTTAGGTGAAAACAAAATGGGAGAGCGTGAAGAAGTTCGAAAAAAGACCGAACAAAACTTAAAATTATCGTTATACGAGAAAGATCTCGCAAGAAAATTAAAGGATTTGGCAAAAGCTGAAATCGCACGGGCTAAAGCTAAGGAATTGCTCATGAAAAAAGAATTAAAGCTAGAGGAAAGTAGAAAGGAAGTTGCAGAAAAAAGAATGAAATTAGTAGAAAAGAAGTTAGAAATTCAGAAGAGCGGAATTTTAAAATTTTCAGATGAGCAATTGGCAAGTGAGAAAAATTCAGCGATATATCACGAAAATCTATCGATTAATCAAAAGGAGATCGCTAAAATAAATAAAAAAATTAGCGAAATAGAAGTCGAGATTGCAAAACAAAAAGTTAAACTCGCTGAGGAGAAAATGGATGTTGGAAAAGTAAGAGGAAAGCTGTCTGAGAAACAATCTGCATATGTAAAGGCTGTTGATGGAGGGCAACCGGACGAAAAAGTGTTAAAAGCGAAAGATGAGTATAGAAAATACGAAGAAAAACTAGAAGAAGAGATTGCAGATGTTTTCAAGAAAGAAGAAGACATTAAGGGGAGAGAGAACAAATTGGCCGATATAAAAAAACAACTTTCAGAAAAAATGGCTGAGCGAGAAAAAATAAGGCATCCTGGAGTAAAACCCAAAGAGACACCGCTGGAAGAGAAAACTTAGAATTTAATCAAAAATTCCTTTTTTTTAACTCTCTATTCTTTTTTAAAAATTTATGTATTGTTGATTCGACCACTAAGGAATTTGGTAATAAAGCTTCTTGGATGAATATGAAAAAATTGGAACAAAAATTACAAAAGTGAATGAAGTGAAAATTCCTATCGTGTACTTTTCTTCGTCGGGTAATACAAAATATGTAGCTCAGCTGATAAAGAACGGATTTAAATCCGCAAATGTTGAGGCGGAACTAATTCCCATCAATTCAACCAAAATTCAGGAATTTAAACCAGAAGAAAATGAAGTATTTGGAGTGGGAGCACCAGTTTATGCGATGTCGTTTCCCCCAAATATGGTTGCGTGGGTCGAGAAATTATCTTCAGCTAAGAATAATACGAAATTTTTTCTATTTAATACGAATGCTGGACTTCCGGGACCTGCAATTAAAAATTTCAAAAGAATTTTAGAAAAGAAAAAGTACAGATTTATAGGAGCGCTTGAGATTGTTTCTCCAACGAGAGATTCAGTTTTTGAATTAAGCTCTTTTAAATACTTGAAATGGTCGAAGAAAAATATTGAAAAGGCGTTTCGTTTCGGGATGGAGCTTGTGCTGATTATTAAATTAGGGAAAGGCGTTATAGATTGGTCCATGGCTAGCTTACCTTTCGGACCTTT
>JAHQWX010000336.1 GCA_029856375.1 Promethearchaeia archaeon
CTCGAAGAAGACGAAGGAATCAAGCTCTCATATGTAATAGTTTAAAATTATTCGAATACCGAATCAATTTTCGTAAGTGTAAGCCCTGTCATTAACTTCTCTTAATCTTGAATAGATCGCTAAAAATATTTAAAATACTCGTGATTTATTCAACTATATTTATATTTTAGATAATTGAGAAATCTTATGTCGCCTAGAACTACTCCAAAGGAAGCAGAACTATATGCTCGTTTCAATCAGGAAATGGAGAGTGTAAAAAAGAATCCAAATCAAAGTATTGGCACTTGTGTTGAGGATTTAGCAGAGAAAATACCTAATCGAACCGCATTACTTTTTCAGGATTCGTCGTGGACCTGGCAATCCATAAACGAAGAAAGTAACAGAATTGCGAACTACTTTTTAAAGCTCGGCGTAAAACCGGAAGATACGATAGCTTTAATGCTGGAAAACTCCCCAGAGTATCTTTTCCTCACCACGGGAATTAATAAAATTCAAGGAATTAGTGGATGTATTAATTTCAATCAAAGAAGGCAAGCTTTAATTCATTCTTTTAATATTACTGAACCAAAATTTGTAATTGTGGATGGCACTTGCTTGCCTTCGTTTAACGAGATATCCGCAGAGGTGTCATATTCGAACGAACAAATCTATGTAATAAACAATTTTGGTAAAATTCCTCACGATTTTATTGAATTATCTAACGAACTTAACGGAATTTCAAATCTAAATCCACCTACAACTCGAAACTCGATTTTACGACAGACTGCTTATTATGTTTTTACTTCCGGTACTACTGGATTTCCCAAAGCGATCAATCAGCATAATTATAAGTTGTTTCTTCAAGCGTTTTTATTAATGATATCGTTTGCCAAAATAACTCCTGAAGATGTTATCTACATTGCAACTCCTTTCTATCACAACCTTTCAAATGGGATCGCGTGGCCAACTGCTTTCGTTTTAGGTGCAACAATAGCGTTGAGAAAAAGATTTTCTGCGTCAGCGTTCTGGGAAGATATTCATAAATATCAAGCAACGGCTACGATGTATATAGGAGAAATACCTAGGTACATTCTCAATCAACCGTATTCTGAATATGAAAAAAATCATACTCTAAGGACGATTGTAGGGGTTGGCCTCCGAAAGGATGTATGGGAAAAATTTAAGGCTCGATTCAAAGTCGAACATATTTGCGAATTTTATGGTTTAACTGAGGGCCATAGGATGCTTATGAATGTTGGAGAAGTGCCGGGAATGATTGGGCGTAAAAATGTATCAGGCCTTATGTTAGCAAAAGTTAATCCAGAAACGGGAGAATTCTATAAAAACGATAAAGGTTATCTAATACAATGCAAACCGGGAGATATAGGAATGGTCTTGTTTAAGCTCGAGAAGGGAACTTTCTTTACAGGTTATAAAGATAAGCAAAAGACGCAAAAAAGAAAAATGCACAATGTTTTTAGAAGAGATGACGCATATTTCAATACTGGAGATATGGTTAAGTTACATGAAAACAAATGGATCTCGTTTGCTGATAGATTTGGGGATACTTTTAGATGGAAAGGAGAGAATGTTTCCACTTTAGAGGTTGAGACTATTTTAGATTCTTTTCCATCCATCCATATGTCTGCTGTTTATGGCGTAGAGATCCCTAATACGGAAGGTAAAGCGGGAATGGCAACTATTCAAATAAATCCATCTTTAAAATTTGAAATCGACGAATTTTCTCGATTTGTTATAGATGTTTTTCCAAGTTACTCAATTCCACTATTTATCCGAATTACTGACGAAATAGAAGTTGCTGGGCCCTTAAAAATGAAAAAGACTAAAATACAGAAAGAAACTTACGATATTGATATCATCAACGACCCCCTCTACTTTTGGCAATCAGAGAACAAAAAATATATCCCGCTTTCAACATCTCTGTACGAAAAAATAATAGAAGGGAAAATAAAATTATAAAAAAAACATTTTAAATTGTTTTATAACGATTGGATTAAGGAAACGGCTTCCTTTGTTAGGAGTTCAATTTCTTTAAATTTTTTTGATGCTATTAAGTCTTTTTTAACAATCCAGCTCCCTCCACACGCAAAAACATTTTTTAATTTTAAAAATTCGATTAGCGTATCGTTATTAATACCTCCGGTTGGCATAAACTTCACTGTTGGATAGGGTCCCGAAAATGCTTGTAGCATTTTTGTTCCCCCCGAGAGATCTGCTGGATAAAATTTGAAGTGGTTAAGCCCTCGCTCTAATCCCCATTCTATAAAAGAGGCGCTATTTAGTCCTGGTACAATAATAATATTATTGGTAACGCAATAATCAACAACAGTGGGATTAAATCCGGGAGTAACGATAAATTCAGCCCCTGCCCTCACAGCAGCATTCACTTGTTTGATTTTAAGCACCGTTCCCGCTCCAACTAACATATCAGGCATTTCTTTTTTTAGAATTGAAATCGAATCGGCAGCGGCAGTAGTTCGAAAAGTTACCTCTACAATAGGGAGCCCAGATTCTAGTAGCGCATTTCCAAGAGGTATCGCGTTCTCAGAATCTTCGACAACGGCGACGGGAACCAACTTCAATTCTGCTATTTTTTTTATAATATCCATATAAACACTTTTTACGAAAATTTGTCTCTTACGCTAAAAATTCTTTTAATGTCGAAATAAATTCTCCGATTTTCGCATCGGCACCTTCTACTGCTGGCCCCTCGGGCTTTTGCATTTTTACTTCAAGAAATTCGGGACAGACCTCCTCGACACATCCAATTTTTTTAAGCGTCTTCTTCATTCCCCTTATAAATAGCTTCTTCCAACCCAATGCATGGGTTGCGAAATAAGCGACTTTAGAAATAGGTTTAGTTGTGAAATTATCCACTTCGCGAAGAAACTTTCGAATCTCTCTATCTGAATTAAAAGCGACAATTCGAACAGCAACGATCAAGCCATAGGGCTCGTCCTTGGCAATATCTTCGGGCGATATCTTTTTAATGCTATTTTCGCTTACATCGTAGCTATCTTTTAAACCGTCAGCAAGTTGTTTTGCAATCTTCTCAGAATTTCCATACTTAGAGTTATGAATTATCCATATCTTCTTCATGATTATCACTCCAAATAGTAAATAAAACATATTTTATTGGACAATATATCAATATAGTTGCAAACTATTTTTCAAGATTTGCATTCCATATGGATACTTATTTTCATCGAATTTTTCATAATGAAAATAAAAAAGGAAG
>JAHQWX010000337.1 GCA_029856375.1 Promethearchaeia archaeon
ATTCTTGTTCTGCTGTCCATAAATATTTTGATAGATTAAGGGGATATGCCATTACTATTTTTTTTAGGCGCGCGTGTTCTTCTTTAATTGCTGTTAATTCTTCAGCGGCAGAATCGTAATCGCCACGGTGGAGGCTTTTAATGGCAACGCTACAACGTCCAACTATTTGTCGGGATAAACTAAGTGCCTCTTCTCGTTTATTTCTTAAATCGTCAAGCTTATCCATTATATCCAAAATATTAATCTCTAAATTCAAAATCTATCTACTCATAAATTCAATTATCTTACTCAATCTTAATTAAATAAATTTAAAATAAAAATTAAAATTACCTAAAAATAATTTTTGTGGAAAATTTTCTGAACGGTATAGGTAATTTGTGCTTTGGGAATCCATCGGTATCCTCTTTAAGCATATCGATTAACTTATCGAGTTTCACATCGTTAAAACTTGTACTTGTCGATTTTTTATCGACATAAGGCTCTCCTATTAACCGTTTTCGGACCGAAATCGATTTGTTCTCCATCTCCTTCGCACCCACGATCACTACATAAGGAATCCATTCAATTTCTGACGTTCTTATTTTTTTACCCAATTTTTCGTTGCGATCGTCCATATCTGCCCTATATCCTAACTTATTTAATTGTTCCATCAATTCTTCAGCGTAATCCATCTCTTTTTCAGATATCGGCAAAAATCTTACTTGAATTGGAGCAATCCAAGTTTTTAGCCCTGGAACGAGCGTGTCTTGATTTCGTATTGTGGATTCTAATAACCCCCAAACGACTCGTTCCAAACCTCCCGTTGGAGAGTTATGTAGAATAACTGGGTGTTTTACTTTGCCATCCGAATCAGTGAATTTTATATCGTACTTCTGCCTTTGTTTAGCGCCATCCATAATGTAATCCAAGCTACTCTCGACATCGATTTGTATCGTTGGTAAAGTAGCGCTCTTACCATCAGATGAAACAACGACTCGCTCGAACTTAAGAACAAAATAGTAATATCTTGCCTCCCACAACTCCAGTAACGATGGAATCCCTTCCATTTCGATTAAATCCATAATCCACTCCTTGTTCTGCTCGTAAAATCTTTTTGTTGACCTGAAAGTAATTAACGTCGGAATACCAAGATCTTCCATAGCTTCCTTACACAAATTATATTGTTTTTTGAACTCGATTACGGCAGAATCTAAATCTTTACAGAGGGTGTGCCAGTCCGGCATGATAAAGCCCCTCAATCGACGAAGTCCGCTGAGTTCACCTTCTTGCTCGCGCCTAAACGCGTATTGAACATACTCGTAAAACCTTAAAGGAAAGTACGACGGTCTTAAGGGCATCTCGCTTGCGAGTTGAAATTGCAAGAAGTCGCTGGCAAATCGCAGTAAATACCTATCGTCTCCTGAAATGACCCAATAAGTTCTAGCTGGAAAGCGCGCTGTTTGGGCAGTGAGTTTTTTATTTTTAACAGTATACATTATTGGAGTATCGACGAGAATCGAGCCAAAATCAATTACTTTGTTTTTAGCGTATTCCCGTATGATTTCTTTTAATATAACGCCCTTAGTATACCACCGAAAATTTCCGCTATCCGTGTTTTTATCAAAATCCGCTAACTCAAACTCTTGCATTTTCTTAATATGAGGTGGTTCTTTTCCTAAATCCTCTCTACCCCCACCAAGCTCCGATTTTAGAAGATCTTCAAAATCCTTATACTCAGGTTTTTTAAATTCTTCTGGAACGATAACATTCTTATCGTCATCGAATTCAATACCAACTTCCTTTCTGTCGGGAGTAATAATCTTAAACACGGCTGTGGTTACATGTTCCTCTGGTTGAATATACAATTTCACGTCTCGAAACATTTCTGCTAATTCGTGGCCAAGACAATTAATCTTAAACGCTTTGTACCAACCAAAAGGTGAATAAGACGCTTTTATGCCTCTGTCCGAGAGAATTTCCGCGATCTTAGGACATACATCCATAGCCTCTTTATCTTGACTTAAGAATTTGCTTATGTGCGCCCACGGATATACCATAACCTTGTCAATTTTATACTTAGATTCGTCCAGAATAAGCTCCTTCTCGTGCCTTGCTTTCCCTTTTTTTACTCCTTTCTCGATTTTAAGATTTATTTCCCGTATTTCTTCGTTCTGTTTGTGAATTTTTTCGGGAAATTCTTCGATTTGATAAATTGCGTCTTCGATTACATCTGCTCCTTGTTTGGCGATAATGTCAATGTCGTAAGTGTCTTGGTCTTCAACTGAAATGTAAGCAACGAGAATTAAACCCTCCATTTCGATTTTATCTTCCTTAAATTCTTGTGGATTCGAAGTCGCTGGCTTCTTCTTATATACTTCCAAGCCATCTGAATGAATCAATATCATTTTCAACTTGCATACACGCTCTTAATTCAAATTAAAATATATTTTATGTTAGAGAAGCTTTCCATAAAAAATTTGTTAAATATTTACAGATTGACAAAGAATTCCGCTTACCCAAGACTTAAAAAGCGAATTATTAAAATTACATGAGAAATTCGTTTGATTAATGATAAAACTATAACTTGATATCGATAATATACGCTAATCTTTTAAAAAAAAACGACAAAATGAATCTTATTGATCAATTCATCCTTTAAATCGCTTCTGCAGCGTTTTACTATGCAAAGTAAACGCTAAGAAGAGAAATCCGAATCCAAAAAGTAATAATACTGAAATATCAATCAAGACTCCGAACATTCCAAATGCGCTAATTCCAGATAATCCAAAATTAATTAAATCGACGAAATAAGTAAGAGGAGAAATTATTGCCGTAGGGGAGGATTCAATTGGCATGAATAAAGGACTTATAAAGATTAGCGGAAATTTTATCAGAATCGTCAGAATCATTGTGCTATGTGGCGCATCAGTGGGTGGAACAGAAAGAATAAGCCCAAAATCAGCATAAGAAAAAGCTGCAATTATAATCCCTAATAGAATAATAAATAAATTCATTGAACTCCAAAGCGAGAATATTAAGCTTCCCAATATTAGTGGGACTATTGAAAAAATAGAACCAAAAATGAAGCAAGCCCAAACATCTCCTAAAAGAATCGTTTTAATAGATATTGGACAAGTTATCAACCTTTCGAGAGTCTTTTGTCTAGTCTCCCATGGAAATGTCACGGGAGCAATTGAAGTAGAAGATAGAAAAAGCACCATAGCCATTAATCCAGAAACAATATAAGCTG
>JAHQWX010000338.1 GCA_029856375.1 Promethearchaeia archaeon
AATTAATACAACCTTACTCATTTAAAAGTTCGAGCATATTTACGTCTTTCTTTCTTCTTAACCATTTGAATGATCTTTCTCCATGAATCGTTTCCAAAAATTTGTTCATTAATTTATCCATTAAAATTCCCATAAATTTATATTTAAATGCTCTCCCAAATCGACTATAACAAATCTTCCTTAATATCATAGCTGATTTCATTTCGGGATAAATATCTTTTCCCAAATTCCATAAAAAAGTTTTCTCAATCGCAATCTTATCAATTAAATTGTTATATATTGCTGTTGCTAATAATTCAGCAGTTTTTTTAGTAAAATAAAGACCTTCTCCAAAAAAAGGGCATACAAATCCAGCAGCATCGCCTATAAGAAAAGCTCTACCTTTATATGCTGGTTTAATAATTTTAATACTTCCGAATGGGATTAAATGCCCGTATATAGTTCCTATTAGTTTAGGATTTAATTTTAGACAAGAAATCCATTCGTGCATTTTGTCAATAAATTTTCCCTTATTTTTTCTATTTAATCCTCCCAATCCAATGACAAGCTTTTCTTCATTTGGGAACATCCACGCATAACCCCATTTTAAAACACCAAGGGACATTATGGGATGTTTAAGCTCGTTTTTTTCAACATCCTTTCTATCAACGAATATTTCAACTCCAGTCACTAAATTGCGCTTCCATCTTCTTTTTTTTAGCAATCCTTTTCGATCAAATTCTCGCCTTACTATGCTATTCGCACCATCAGCCCCAATTAAAAAATCAGACTGAAAAATTTTTTTATCCGATATAACTACTTTGCATTCATCAATATTTATTGATTGGATTGTTTGTCCTTCGAGAACTTCTGTTCCAATGTCTTTAGCTTTTTGCAAAAGAAAGTTATCATAGACTTCACGATCAATAAAAGTAAAAGGATATTCCGAACTACCCTTAACATAAATTTTTGACATTCTATAATTAATCTCGTATTCGTAAGAAGTATAGTTAATGATTTTCTTCTTTTTTAAAGATTTAATTTCTTCTCTGAAAATTTTTTTCAATAATTGGAGAGTCTTTAAAGAGACCAACCCTCCACATAATTTTTTTCTTGGAAATATCTCTTTATCGATTATTAGTGTCTTTAATCCCAATTTAGTCAAGATATATCCAGCCGTAGATCCAGCAACGCCACCACCTACTATGATTACATCATATTTATTTATTTTTGCCATTTTAACATTTAATAAAATATCTCACAATATTTTACATTTTTGTAAAATGACTTCTTTTCTTACGAAAAAAGAAGATAACTTCCTAATAAAATAAAAAATTTGCATCGTTTTTAGGAGCCTAATCGTTTAGGCGAGTAATAAATGTTATAAATTCTGAAATATTCCTTATAACTCGTATGGAGAATAATATTTCAAAAAAAATCAAAACTATCCTTTCCCAGATTAAGAATATATCGTCTCAATACGACGATTTTTTTGAGTCTTTATCTGAATTAGATATCCCTTTTAGAGACGCTTTAATTGAGAATATTTACCGTGAAATTCTTAAGAAAAACGATTTTTACTTAGAAGCTAACGAGCAGGAAGTAAAAAAACCGAAGAAATTCGAGAAGGAGCAGTATATAGAAAGAATCTTATCGCAAATTAAGAAGTATCCTGCCAAGAAAAGAAAGTATCTCCAAGAATTTTTAGATTTATCCGAAGAAATTTCAAATAGCGATAAAAAAGTTATATTGAACTCGTTTCTGAAATTAGAAAAGAAGGAACTAAAGGATCAGATGAATGGTTTAATGAACACGTTTAAATTCTCCTTGTAATTGAAAAGAAAGAAAATAATAAAAATAAGCAAGAATTTTTTTCTATTTTTATTGTTATTATTCCAGTAACGAAAATAGTTTATATAAAACAAGCAATTTTCTTATTCCGCGTAGCCCCACTTTTCTTGTAATCCATTTCACTACTAAACTACCAATTCCCATCTCACCCATCGCAAGCTTCATTAATATCTCAGTATTTGCTTTAAACAATCCGTCGCGTTCTTTTTTCAGCGATTTCACCGTTTCTTTGTTGTATGGATGATCGTCGACCTCTAAAGTTCCATTATTTACTTTAACCATGGCCATGTATTTTTGGTCCTTAGCGATTAATAATATATTAGCTTTCGTTTCCGCGAATTTTTTTTTAAATTTCTCGTTTTCGTTTAAAGGGCCCATTAATCTCCAAATTACGCCTGCTATTCCTTTTTTCCTTTTCGGTTTATCTTTTTTTGACATCGAATTTCACAATATTTTTCATTTTAAATAATAAATTATGATCTATATTTTGGACTTAGGCATTTATATAATTAATTAATTTGAAATTTAGTATTTTATCAAAATAGAGAAAGAAGGAGTATTCTATCGGAACAGACCGTTTTTTAAGCATTTATTAGTATGAAGGTTGTTCCGTTTTTCCAAAAAATTCTTCGTAAGCTTTTCTATCGTCTTCTGAGATTTTCTTCCGAACTTCAGATTCATTAACTACTATTGGAGCGCTCTCGGCTTCGTTGTGTTTTATTTTTTTAATGATTTGATATTCTTCCTTGCTTTCCAATTTAAATTCGACATTACACGCTCTACAAAATAATAGGTCCGTACCTTTTTTCGGTATCAATATATTGTTGCAGTTAGGACAGAATTGCACGATCTACACCATTTCTGTAATATATATTTTTTTGCATCCGACGAAAATATTAATTATTAAACGATTTTACTCAATTTGAATTTATATAAATAATTATTTTTAAATTTATCGAATATCTACCATAAAACTTTTAATCTAAGAAATTTCTAACCATAATTTCGTATATAAAAGTTGCGATTTTTTGTTATTTCTAGATTATTAATCATTAGATGAAATTTTGGAAACTTTTTTTTTCAAAAATACGTTAAAATATTTAGTCATGCAAATATTCGCTCATAGAGGTGCGAGTTCCGAAGCACCAGAAAATACTTTGATTGCATTCTCTAAAGCTATAGAAATTGGGGTTGATTTCATTGAATTGGACATCCATATCTCAAAGGATAAAGAAATAGTGGTTATACACGACGAAAATACACTTAGAACGACAGGACAAGAAGGTAATATTAAAAAGATGACCTTGGCTGAAATTAAAAAGCTTAACTGTGGTAACGAAGAATATGGGGCAGAAATTCCAACTCTTGAAGAAACAATTAATCT
>JAHQWX010000339.1 GCA_029856375.1 Promethearchaeia archaeon
CCTATCGTAATAGCCTGGTTTGAACCTGTACCTGCGAAAAGAATATCGCCTTGTTCGGGTACCATAGGTAAATTATCTCCTACTTTGACCCAAAAGTGAGCGAGAAGTTCGATTGCTTCCTTTCTCGTTATGAGGTTATTTTCGAGATCGTTCAGATAAAATTTATTTAGAAGTTGGTCAATTCGACCGATTGAAAACCCAATGTTGTTTTGTTCTTGATACAATGCGTTCATGGTCGTCCATATACTCTGTAATGCTTCCCAAAAACATGTAGCGGGTTTGGCTGGCACGGTTTTGCAAATCTCGGCCATTTTTTCAAGCTGACACCTACGAGTTTCGTCTTCGCATTCGTCGGCTTGCCTGCTAGCTTCAGCACTCAAACCATTTGCGTATGTAATGACGCCTTCCATAACGGTGATAAGAGCTTGATAGAAAATCTTCTTCGATTTGTCTGCGTTCTTCATTTTTTCTTTAGCTTCACTAATCAATCCTTCCATGCCTTTTTCTAGAACGCTACTATAATCTGGAATAGTGTGACTTTGGCAATTGTATTTGCTTACCATATATAGAAATAATAATTCTTGTAATCGATAAGCCTTATCGTGATCGCCCAAGCGGTGGCGAACTGCTTCCATAAGGTTATTATGGGTCCAGAAGGGAAGGATTTCTCCATCTAATTCCATAACCTCTTTCAAGGTGATATGGTATTTGTTTGTTTTCCGTTCAGACATCATAAGAATTTCAGGCCATATTCCGCCTCCAAGAAATTCTGGATAAAATAATACGCCTCTTCTTTTAGATGTGCTTGAACCTGCAAGCAATTCGTGAGGAAAAATGTTTGCTCTCTTGTTTTCTAAAATATATTTTAGCCCTTCTGCTTGGCGAGTGAAAGGATCTGTATAATCAAGATCCCCTTTTTCCTTTAAAAATCGAGTTAATAATCTTGATCTTTCGATACAAAACTCTTGCGGTCCGCGAACCATATAGTCACGCAATTCTTTTAAGTGAGAAAAATCTTTAATGTCATATTTCTCACCCACTACTTTTCTTTCGGTCGGTGTTTCTGATAATAACAATTTTGCTCAACAGTATTGTTTAATTAGCGATTCTTTTTCAAATCTTTCCATAATACTATTAGTGAAATTGTTTTATAAATTATATTGTTAAAAATATTAATTGTATTAACGTACTTCCATTATAATTAAAAAGGTTCAGCTTATTATAATTGAGCATTTGTGATAATTCAGTTTTAATAGAAAGGCAAATTTTTTCTCGGTTGCACTTGGGTTTTTAGGAATTTCTTCCTAATTTCTTTGTTGATAAGACCTTCAATTTTGCACAAATATTCATACTCGTCTTTCAAACATAAAGTAATTGCTGTTCCTTTCTTACTCATTCGAGATGTTCTACCTATTCTATGTACATAATTTTCGGGATACTTTGGAAGGTCGTAGTTAAAAACATGCGATATATCTTCGATATCGAGACCTCTTGCGGCAACATCCGTAGCAATAAGTAAATGTATTTTGCGTTTCTTAAATTTTTCTAATATCTCTTCTCTTTGAAACTGGGATAAATTGCCCGAAATAATTCCAATCTTATACCCAGTTTTACTATTTTTCAATTTATTAAATAACCAAGAAGCAGTTTTTTTTGTATTTACAAAAATAAGCGCGCTATCTGGCTTCTCAATTTTTAATATTTGAAGAAAAGTGGTAAATTTCTTGTTAAACAAATCGATTATATAATAAAATTGCCTCGTGCTTCGTACGGTTAAATCGTCTCGACTTAAATTTAAAAATTCAAATTCATTTCTAGTAAATTTTTTCACGAGTTGTCGGATTTCGTAATCCAATGTAGCAGAAAATAGCAAAAATTGATACTTGGTTTTGATGGAATTTAGGATATATTTAATATCTGGAGAAAATCCCATATCCCAGAGCCGGTCAGCTTCGTCTAACACAACAAATCTGATATTTTTATAATTTAATTTCCTTCTTTTATATAGGTCAATAAGACGTCCAGGAGTACCAATAATTATATGAATCCCCTGTTCTAATTTTTTTATCTGGTTGTTAATGGAAACACCTCCATATATTGGGTAAGACTTTACCTTTCCATTTCCTAAATCTTCAACAACTTCGTGAACTTGTTTAGCAAGCTCTCTTGTAGGAACAATAACAAGGCATTCACCAGGTTTAAATGCTAATTTATCAATTATTGGTAAAATATATGCTAATGTTTTTCCGGTTCCAGTTTTTGCCTGAGCCATGATGTTTTGACCTTTCAATATTAAAGGAATAGCTTTGGCCTGAACTGGAGTTGGATTTGTTATTTCAAGGGTTTTTAATGCGTCAACATTCTGAGCACTAACTCCCAAATCTTCAAAACTCAAAAAAAGTCACTAATTACCTCAATTTATCATTACTCAACTTGTCAAGAAATAATAATGTATTATGATTATTAAACTCTATAAAAAATCAATATTTTATAGAAATGGAACGAATAATCAAACTGAATAGGAGATTTATATTCAAGTAAATAAATTTTAAAGCGGTAAAATTAAGATGGGAAATAACAAAGATATTGCTGATTTCGCCGTAGAATATGGAAAGAGTAGAGGAGCTAATTATGTAGAAGCTCGCCTTTTAAATTCTTACGAGGAGACTTATACTACGAGAAATGGTCGATTTTTAGCAATTTTAGATAACACTCAAAATGGTATCGGAATTCGCGTTCTTGCAGATGGAGGGATGGGTTTTGGATCTACGGAACAATTAGATAAAGATTCAATTAAAGATCTAGTAAATATTGCAATAAAAACTGCCAAGGCGAGTAAAAGAAAGGATCCTATAGTTTTTTCTGATGAAGCGGTCGCAGAAACAAGTTGGAACACAGATTTAAAGTTAAAGTTTGCTGATGTGAGCAGAGAAGAGAAACAGTATTTCCTTAAAAATCTAGATAAAAGATTGAAAAGCGAAGTGGGAAGAAAATTAAAGAATCGAATAGCCTATATGGGATTATATACTGACGATAAGTACATTGCTACATCCGAAGGAGCGAGAGTATCTTCGCGAAATTCTCTGGTGACCTTCGTTACAATTGCTACAGCCAAGGGTAAGATCGGTAATGAACAGCGAATTTTCTACAGAGGAGGGAGTGGGGGATGGGAGTGGATAACGGAATCAAAAATCGAAGATATAACGGTTCGAGA
>JAHQWX010000340.1 GCA_029856375.1 Promethearchaeia archaeon
GGTCAAGATTTAAAATTTCCACATCATAGAAACGAATGCGCTCAATCCATATCGTTTACAGGTAAGCCATTCGCAAATTTTTTCATCCACAATGGCTTCGTCAATGTGGATAACGAAAAGATGTCTAAAAGCCTTGGTAATTTCTTTTTAGTTTCTGATGTTGTAAAAGAATACGATCCAATGGTTGTACGGCTTTTTTTAATTACTTCGCATTACCGTAGTTCAGTTAATTACTCGCTAGATAATATGAATCAAGCTAAAAAGAACTATTTTAAAATTCTAAACGCGATTAAAAAAGTTAGAGACGCACCAATTATTGAAACAAGCAGCTCAGATAATGAGAAATTATTGTCTGATATCGATAACATCGAATTACAAATTATGGAAGCAATGGACGACGACTTTAACACGCCTATTGCAATAGCTGCTTTGCTCTCGTTAGTTAGAAACCTCAATAAGGCTATTTTGCAAGAAAATATCGGAGTAACGCAAGACTTCAAGGATAAATTCTTTGAGTTTATTAGTAAAATTGATAAGATATTTGGTATAAAATTAATGCAAAATACAACCAAATTGGGGTTAGATTCAATGGATGAAAAAGATGAATTAATAAAAAATTTGCTCGAAATTATTACCAACGCGCGTGAAAAATTAAGAGATCGGAAAATTTTCGATATTAGCGACGAACTTAGAAATAAATTGAAAAAACTTGGAATCGATTTGGAAGACGATAAAATATAAATAAAAAGAACAATTACAAATTTGAAATAATGGAGAAAAACAATTCAAGCGCAGCAATTCAAGGGCAAACCGACGATATAATCTCAAGAGCGAAAGTAACTAAAAGAATTGCGGTTGCGGCGGTGTTTGTTGGAGTTGGTTTAGTTTTAAGTTATATTAATGTGTTTGCTTACTTTACGATCGCGGGCTCTAAAATCAACCCTTATGCTCATTTAATAAATGGGATGATGGGAGTCTTAATAGGTTTAAGTTTGGCGTGCATGACCGCGTTAAGTATCGCAATACTACGTTATGTACTCCAGATTGGATCAATTTTAGCGTTTCCGGGAGGTATTTCTGGTGCCGTAGTTACGGGTACAGTATCTTACATTCTAAGAAAAAAAGCATCAAAATATGTAGACCTCGCGGCCTTAACGGACCCAATAGGGACAGTGTTTATAGGTGGTACGCTTGCGGATTTTTTCCTACCCTTGACGGGAGTACCATCATTCGAAGGAATTATTTTTTGGTGGGGATTGTTTTCTCTTAGTTGCGTACCAGGCAGTATCGCCGGTTATTTAATTCTAAAAGTCTTAAGAAAAGCCGGCATTAGGTGGGAGGATTTCTATTAATTTAAAAATTACCTATTCTTTTAGTTGATCTATCAATGAAGTCAACCACCAATCTAGATTTCAACGAACTATTAGGCAAAAAAACCATAATTTATGGTGAAGTAAACACCGGTAAAACAAAATTTACGGCGGAGTTCGTTCGGTTTCTCCTAGAAGAAAAGAAAATAAAGCCCACAGAAATTAGCATTTTAGATTTCGGACCAAAATTGATTGAAATTAACGGAAAAAAAATTGGTGGCAGAATTATCGACTTTTATCCCCAAAGCGAAATTTGCGATAACATTAAACTTAATGGGGATATTATTCCTCCTCGTTTAAACGCTAAGAGTAAAGAAGAACTTCACAAAAACGCTCAACACAACTATATGATTACTTTAAAATCTCTTGAGAATTTTCATTCTAATCCAACGCCGGTATTAATCATTAACGACATATCGATTTATCTACATATGGGAAGTGAAACGCTTCTTTTGGAAGCAATTGAGCAATGTGAAACCTTTCTTGGTAATACTTATTACGGTACTTTAATAAAAAGTCAATTCGATCAAGCCTTTAGTGAAAATGAGAAGCGTTTAGTTGAGAAAATCTTAAAAAAAATAAAGTTTTCATACTTCACCAACAAATCTGGCTCTAATTCGAGCTAATTCCTCTTGTGTTAAAGCTTCAGCGTCGCCTCGCTTAACTTTCGATAGAAAAATATAACCTACAATCAAACCCGCTAAGAAATAAGGAAATAACGCCAGCCATTGGTCTCCACCTAAAGTACGAATAAGCGCGTAGATTGAACTCATGACGAGAGGGGATAAAATGGCTCCTAGCGCAGAAATCATGTAATATACGCCAGTATATGCTCCAATTTTCTTCTCGGGAGCGAGTTGCCAAACCACTGGTAACGCATTGATGTGAGTGAATCCGTAACCAATTCCGGCGATTGACAGAAAAATAATTAATGGGATTAAGTCCACCATAGTTATTTCTCTTACAAGAACAATTGGTTTAATTAAGGCTAGTAAAATAATTAATCCAATAGAGCAGCCCCCCATAATATATAGACCAATTTTCATAATTTTAAGTCGTCCGTATTTGGTTGCAAGACTTCCAGCGGGTATAGCGAACACAATAAGCATAACTGGCATGATCGCGAGTAAGATACTAGCTGTTCCTTCAGAAATTTGCAAAAAACTCGTAGCAAAACGACCAAAAGAATATTCTATCGCGTTAAATCCGAATAAATACGAAAATACGGAAAGAAGAACCCAGAACGCCGATTTATCTTTGTCTTGGACAATCTCGCGCCACTCATCAAAAAATCCCGGCTTCTCGCGTATTTCTAACTTTTCGCTTTCGCTATATGGAATAACGGTTTGTGTGTATACATCGACTTGAATTGGATGATCAGCTAAATGAAAAAACTTTTTTCCGGTCGGTACTTCTTTTACCTTCCAGAGAAACACGATTAAGCATACAAGCATATAGCCTCCGGCTAACGCGAAGCCCCAAAAATCTTGCCAAAAAAAGTTCTGTGTTAATATATCTCCAGTCTCTAATGGAGTAGTTCCAGGTATCAAATCAACTATAAATGGAACGAGCATTCCTATAACGAATCCAACACCGCCCATTAGACTAATGTACGAATTCGCCGAACTGAGAATCTGAGGTGGGGTTTTATCGGGAAGAATACTCATAACTGGTGGGCGATAAAAAGCCATAGCTAGGTTAAATACAGCGATAACGCCAATAAAAAGTCCAATAATAGAAAGAAAGGGTAGGAGAAATAAACAAAATACTGCCGTTGGGAGCCCTATGATTACAAATGGTGAGCGCCTTCCGAACCTACTCTCGAGTCGATCCGAGAGTCT
>JAHQWX010000341.1 GCA_029856375.1 Promethearchaeia archaeon
AAATTGGAAGCGTAGTGTCAATTTTTGGTATCATTATCAATGTGGTATCGTTGGTATTGGTCCTGTTACTAGGCCCTCTTTTCTTAATGATAACGGATTATAGTGACTATACTACCTATAATCCCTACGGCCCGTACTACCCATTTTAAAATTTCTTTTTTTTTTTATAATCTTTAGGATATTCGGATTTATCTAGCGGATTTTACCTTAGGCATTTTTAATCATCCTAAAAGCTTAAATTTATGAGTTTTATAATTATTAGATAACCATTTTAAATTTAAAGGTCGAAATTCACATTTAGAAGATTAATTATGTTTTGCCCAAATTGTGGTGCTAAATTAACTCAGTCAGATCAAACATTCTGCGCGAGCTGTGGATTAGATTTTACCTCAATAAAATCACAGCTAACACCCGAACGGTCCGAAATTTCAGATAGGAAACAAATGCCCGTCAGAATGGGGGCTCCCGGTTCACATTCAATGAGGTGTTTAGGCTTCGGAATCGCTTCTATTGCTCTGGCAGTATTTAATTTGAGCTATGGTTTATTTATTTTAATATTTTCTTTGTTTTTCTTTGATTTTAATAGAATGATAGTAGAGCTGATAATAATCTCGATAATACACATTGTAGGGGTAATATTTGGAATTGTTTCAAGAGTCAATGGTCAGAAAGCAAGAAATTTAGACCCAGAAAATGCTGCTGAGAAAGTTGGAAGCTTACTTGGACTTGGTGGGATAATTATAAACGCGGGATCGCTAGTATTGGCTCCTATAATATATCCTTTACTTGGTATGTTCGATTATTCTTCGCTACCTCCATTTACCTATACTTACGATTGAATAGAGGTTAATAGTAACAATTTTAATCGAAAAAACTTAATTTAGATGAAAAATCATGTTCTGCCCAATATGTGGTCAAGAAGTAGAAAACGAAAACGACAAATTTTGCATGAACTGTGGAGGGAAACTCGTGACTATACCTAGTGGTTCCCAATCTACATCCACAGCCAAATCACAGCCTACACCAGAGTATTCTAGTTATTATTTAATGGAAAAAAAGGCAGTTAAAACAGAAGTGTCAGGTCCTTATTCAAAAAGGTGTTTGGGTTTTGCAATAGCATCTCTCGCTATAGCGGTATCTGCGTTTAGTTTTGGTGCTGAATTGATTCTTTCTGTTTTATCCATCTCTAATACTTATGATGAACTAGGCTATTTAGGAACTATTATGAAACAATCGGATTGGTTGATTGTGATCACACATCATATTGTTGGATTAGCGTTAGCAGCTATTTCAAGAATAAACAGAGGACAAGCGGAAAGGTCTCCCACAGAAACTTCTTCCAATAAAACTGGAAGCATGTTGGGGCTTGCTGGGATACTCCTCCACGCAATAGCTCTGATTACAGCTACTTTATTTTTCCCGATTATCTTTTCATAACTTGCAGGTTTAATTAAAAAAGGTAAATAAAGAAATTTTAAACCATATTTTTATTAACATTTATTTCTAATCAAGATATCTGGGATCGTCTTGAAAAGCTATGATGTACTTTTTATTCATCCACCTAGAGTCTTAAGACCATCAAAGGGTAAAAATTCCAAATTTATTCGCGGTACATATATTTTCATTCCGATGGGCGTATTTGCCATTGCAGATTTCCTTAAGGAAGAGGGTTTTGGAATTCAAATCATTAATTATCCTTTAGAGCAGTATCTCGATCGTGATTGGACATTATCTGATTTTCTAAAAAGGATTGACTTCAATATATGTGGAATAGATTTACATTGGATACATAACGCCCACGGTGCCATTGAAGTGGCCAAAATCGTAAAAAAAGTAAATCCCAACGCTAAGGTAGTTCTTGGAGGATTCAGTGCTACTTATTATCACAATCAAATTTTAAAATATTTTGAATCAGTTGATGGTATAATTAGAGGAGAAGGTGAAATTCCTTTTTTAGAATACGCTCAAAACAGTAATAAAAATCAACCTCTTGATTCAGTTCCTAATTTATCTTATCGAAATTCTTCTAATCATGTAAAAGTAAATTCTCTATCCTATACAGCAAGGACTCTGGATGATTTAAATTTTACTAATATGTCGCTTCTAAATAATGCAAAACAATACCTTGAGTGCAGCAGAAAGATCATGGGAATCTCTTTTAACCTTTCCATTGGGAGAGGCTGTCCATTTAATTGTCCATTTTGCGGAGGGGGTCAGAGAGCTCAGCAAAATTTGGGAGGTCGAAGCGAGGTTATTCTCAGGAGTCCAGAAAAAGTACTAGAAGATATGGGTGAGATTCTCGACAATTACAAAGTGCCAAGTTTCTTTTTTGGACATGGTACCTATCCTGCTAATCTAAAATATTGGAAAAGATTATTTGGGCTAATTCAAAAAGAAAAATTCGATATAGGCGGAGATTTGGAGATATGGCGATTACCATTTCCTAAAGAAATGTGGAAAAATTTTTACAAGACTTTTACTCGGAGATATTCGTCAATTAGTATCTCTCCACGAACAATTTCCAAAAAAGTTCATCAAAAAATAGCCAAAATCTGCGATCCAACATTTAAGTTTCCTGAAAGTCTAATTAAGGATTTAATAAAAAATGCAAATATATTCCAAAGGACGCTGAGAATATGGTTAACAGTTGGCTTTCCTTTCCAAACTCGTTTCGATGTTTTTAAAGATTTTAATTTTGCGATGAAATGCCTCCTAAAGTATGGTAAATCGAATTTCAAGCCAATTACAATAATGAACGAGCCTTATTATGTTTTTCCCGGTTCTCCTGCCCACGAATCACCTAACTCTTTCGGATTAAATTTAAGATTTAATTCTTTTCTGGAGATTGTTGAGGCATTCAAACGAGCAAAAATTTCTTTTTTTTACAACGTAATCAATTACGACAAGGAACATTTTTCCAGAGCGTCCGTTCGTATTGCAAATATGTTATTTTTTATCAGTACTGCACCTATGTTTCTTACAACGGGTTCTAAAATTCCGATAACGGAAAAAAAGTGAGCGATTCGTTGAAAAATCTGGAACTACGGATTCCTTGTTCAAATCTAAGTCAATTTTGTTTTAACCTTTAAATATTTGAATATCTTCTATAGTTTTGCCAAATACAAAAATTATTTGTGAGTAAAAACAGAGGTGAAATCTTTTGCCAATAACCCAAGGTTGGGAAGTCTCCCCCGATAGA
>JAHQWX010000342.1 GCA_029856375.1 Promethearchaeia archaeon
GCTCATAAGGAATATACTCCTTGAATTTGATATTAAATTCTTTAAAATTAATGGAAATAATCCGATGTGGATTAATCCATCTCAGTAGAAATAGAATTATTATGGTGATTCCCATCGACATATAAATAATGTTAAATCCCGCGTAATTCCACCATACAAATCGAAAACTATATTTTATTGCCTGTGCTATCAAATAAAACATACAAAATATCTCAATGGGGTGAAATCTTAAAGGTGAATTGTTTACTTGGCGGTCAATTTCTGATTTTTTTGTATGAATAAAAGTAAAACGAATGGTTCGACCTAAATATAAATTTTCTTGAGAGGTAATTTCATAGATAAATTCTCCACCAATAACTCTCACAAGAAGCTTCAATCCCAATGTTATGGAGACTAACTCGGTAAATTCTCCATAGAACAAGGGCGTAATCGTGAAGATTATTCCAATGGTAAATAAAAAGACGCCGATGATAAACTCAATCAGCTGAGATTTTATATTAGAAAGTACGATTTGAACGCCACTTTGTTCTTCAATTGGTTCGAAACTAACTCCAAGAATCTCAAATAGCCGCAGAGTTTTCTCCCTAGACTGGTTCCTATACGGTACTAAAATCGTTGCTCCAATAGTCCCTATTTCGATAAACCTTCTTGGAAACGCAACGAATATAAGAATTCCGACTACCATTAGAATTGTACCTACTAATAACATAGGCACAATTCTCGCGAAACCCCATAAATCGACCGTGTTTTGATAGAACACTACGATCGTAAATAAAACGAGAAGAAAAACGATGATCCACCGCTTGGTTTTAGTTTCGCGATACTTTAATCCGATGTATCTTATATCCTCCTTTTTAACGTCTACATTTTTTTTCTTTATCCAGAAGGTTCTAATCGAGATTTTTTCACCATTTGACGAGATAAAAACCTTTTCCGCTTCAATAAAAGCTCTTGAAATAAAAAGAATTGCGACTAATGTTGGTACGAGTCCTGTCGCGAAGAACTGGGGGATTGCGAACAGAAAGACGATTAAACCGTAATCGTAATAAATTGCGCTTATGATACCTATAGAGAGAAAAATCAATCCTGCGACGATTTGTGCAACATGGATCGCAAAATAATTTGCTTGGATAGGGCTGCTCGTGATATCGGGGATTTTTTTTTCCATCTCAGCTCCCTCCATACACAACTTTTAGAGCGTAATTAGTATATTTCGGTGGTTCGATGATGTTGTAATAACGACAAGCCCAATATACCGCAGTGTAATCAACTCCCGGTCCTTCCCAAGTACCATCTCCCGTTTGTTGATACCAATATGGTGGTCGGCTCCATAGATAATCAGTTTGTGGTCTTAGATCAGGTGTTAATGGTTCTAAGGCAACCACTTCAAATTGATATATCTCTTGCCAAAACGGATACAGAATAGAACCAAGACCATTTTCGTAAAATTCTCGCCAATGGGCGTTTAAATCTACTTCTAAATTCGTAAGATTTACCGACCTACCTGGAAATCTTTGGATCGCGTTATAATAGCGCATTAAACAATCTTCAATATCGTCAATTATCTTCATTTGATCGCTATTTGCGTTTTCTATAGTGATACCGTTCATTGCGAGCCACATTTGGTTAAATTGAGCGTTTCTATCGTATTTAATATAATTATACACGGTTCCAATATAATCGAGATAAATTCCTCGATATTGCGCGTTTTCTTCTAACATTGTTACTAAAAATAAGACTTCAAAATCAAGGAGAAGGCCGTAATACGCTTGAACTACATTCGTTCGAGAAATCAATGGAATGGACGATCTATGCAAGAAATTATATTCTACTGCCATAGCGTCCCAAAGGGCACCGTATTTTTCAGGGTTTACCAAGACTCCAACCTTCAAATACGCTAATGTCCAAATCCCTGAAGTCCCAAATAAATAGAAATTCGGGTGTAAATCAGTCCCGTTTGGATCGTCGGTTGGCTTTAGGTACAACCAACCAGTAGAGATAAAATAATCTAACATAGTTTCTACTAATCTCTTAACAGTAGTCCGAACTTCGGAGCTATTTACTAATAAATAAACGAATCCAAGTCCCATAATAATTCCATTATGCATATCTCTCGATGTGTCATCTTCTAAGATATATTCCGAACCATTCCAAGTCACACGATAATGATTCTCGTCTTGAATATTATCGGGATCTTTAGGGTATTCGTCGATTGGCCACGCATAACGAGCCATTCCTCCGTTTCCGGATATATGTAAAATCTTATTAACACCTTCTAGTGCTTTCATAATATTTTCCTTTGCTTTTGAAGCTAATCCGTCGTCGCCATCCCTTTTATGAACAGCGTATCTAAACGCTTCTGCCATGAGATAATGCCCAGTCCATTCAGCAGAATCGTAGGTAACCGAATATCCAATAATCTCAGAAGGATCTCCAGTTGGTTTGGAGGCTGATTTAAAATGCGTATTAACGATCATATCGTGGGGCATATGATAATCTACGATGTTTTCTTCAAACCACATCGCCATTGCGTAGAGTAAAGAGGAATCAGCTTCTACGAATCTAGAAGAATCAGGCGGTTGTAAAGTGTAAACATGAGAATTGTATTCTTCCATTGAAAATAAAAAGAGACCAGCGTAGGGAACTAAAACACCAGTGCAAACTAACGCTATTATAAGAGTGGCTTTATATTTTTGAATTAGACTGGATTGCCCATGAGGTTTTTCAGTAATCATGATTAATTTATGAGAGTCATATTTTCTCGTTAAACAATTATTAGATAATAATAATAATATGTTCAAAAATTTTAAAAAGGCAATTTATGATTATTAGAATACTAGTTTTTTTAGAAAATAGATTTGATGCAAAATGGCGCTTCCAGAATTAAATTTCACCGTTTATCTAATAATACTACTCGTTTTATTAGGAAGTTATGGAGCCTTCTCTTTTTATTTTATAAGAAAATATTTCTCGTCAAATAAGGGAATGGAGAGTAAGAATTATTTACCGTTGATATATGGCTTATCTATTGTGTTTTTCTTATTAGGAAGGTTGTTCTTAGCTATTTTTGATATGCTCACGGAGTTTGAATCGACTAATTATAACGCGGAAAATGTTGTTTTTTGGAAAATTGGAACTATGCTTCAAGTGATAGGGTATGGATTTT
>JAHQWX010000343.1 GCA_029856375.1 Promethearchaeia archaeon
AGCGGAAAAAGTTGATGTAAGAAGAGATTTGAAACTAGTGAAAGCTAGACTTTCGTCGAACGAAATCTCAGAGGAAGAATACTTGCCAATCTCTAAGGAATTTGAAGCGAATATCAAGAAATTGAGTCATAAAATTGAAGTGTTAAGCAAATACACTAAAGATAAGGAAAAATAAATTTTTTATTAAAATCTAACATTATACTTTCTTGAGTAATAAATGAGATCGAAAATAATATCTGTTTTAGCGCTTATTGTAGCACTAACGCTAATTACGCTTGGATTATATATTAATCAAATAGAAGTTCTTAGTTCTATTTACGACAACATGTCGCGTGTTCTTTAAAAAAAGTAAACTTCATTTATCCCAAGGTGAAATACTCTTTTTACTACCTTTCCTAAATTGATTTCCCTCGGTGAATATGTTTTTCTTCAATACTTTCTCGTCTGACTTACGAATTTTATTTGCCACTTTATAATGTTCTTTGCATAGGAATATATTTCTATTTCGAGATTTGACGAGTTTTAATTTTGCCTTTTCTGCGTACGGCTCCCACTTTTGTTTTGATAAAGACCTAATTGCTAATTCTTCGCAACCGACCACCGAACAATTTTTATTAATTTTGCCTTCCGCTGTACCTTTCTTTCCTTGTCGCAATTCTTTAGGTAGTTTCATGGACTAAACCATAAATTATATCTTTTATATTATCATAATAAAATTAAAATTGAAACTAAAATATTACGGATTGCTATGAAAATCGATGCGGAGACAATTCGAAGTAAATTGCGTGAATATGACTCACCAGAAAGACTACATGTAAGCCACGAAAGCTTTAGCAATTCGGCGGTTCTATTCTCGCTCATGGAATTCAATAATAACTTCAATGTAATTCTTATTAAGCGAACAAATGTTGGCTCAAAACATAGAGGCGAGATGTCATTTCCAGGTGGTAGGTTTGATCCTAATTTGGATGAATCTTTACTTGATACCGCCTTGAGAGAAACCGAAGAAGAAATTGGCGTGAAAAGAGAGAAAATCGAAATTCTAGGTTGCATGGATGATTTGCCGACAACCACAGGCTATGTAATCACTCCATTTGTTGGAATAATTCAGAACGATGTGGAGATGAAAAAACAGGAGGCTGAAGTGGAAGAAATTTTCGATATTCCCTTAAATTATTTCATTGACGAGCAAAATTTCACAGAAACTTTTTTCTCGATGGGAAGTAAAAAATTTCCAGTATATCGTTATCCGAAATACGGAGTATGGGGCGCCACTGCGCATTTAATTGTAACTTTTATCAAGCAAATTCTTGATATCTCTCTTTCTAAAACGGGTTTAAAACGTTTATCTGCAGATGAATTAGATAAGATAGAAATCCCCAAAAAAGGAAGAGAAAAAATCTCAAAAATAATGAGAAAGCACGAAACCAAGGCCTCTGACGGTTAAGGTGGTCCTTGACACTGGACTTCAAATCCAGTTACTCTGCGAAGGAGTAGGGGTTCGATAAGATTCTGACATCCAGAATTCTCGGAAATCCCCTCGGAGGCCGCCATTTTTATCTTTTTTATATCATTGATTAAATTACATTACAAGCAATTTTTATATCAATTGGTGATTATTAATGGTTAAGAATGTTTGAAAAAAAATTAAAAGATTTAATTCAAGGCACAAAAATTCCGGATAACATGCTCGAAAGAGGGCAAATCGTCCTTGAAAAGTGGTTAAAACCCATTAGAAATCTTTTAGAGCAAAAAAAAGTTCCTGAAGAACCTTGGGAAGACGAACAAATTAATTTTCTTTTAAGGTTATTGTCTCAAATGGATACAGATAAAGATTCGGACGCAGCGAGAGTAGGAGAACGAGAAGCTCGAATTTCGACCCCCTTATTAAACCTTTATTCAGCTGGATTTTGCCATGGAATTGGTAGGAGTGGAGAAATAAAAGCCCCACAACCTAAAGCTCCGGGAGGTTCTTTAATGTACGATTTAGCTAATAATTTAGCTAGATATTCAATAAGAAAATTCGGATTACCTAATGTTAAACAAGCTCTAGTTGTTCCAATGGCAACTGGTATGAGTTTATCACTTTGTTTGGCCGGTTTAAGACCTGATTGGAAGGGAGGAAACGATCAGAAAAGAGTAGTAGTTGTACCGAGATTAGATCACACATCAATAATCAAAGGAATAGAATTCATGGGTGCAATACCAAAAGTTATTGAGGGTGATATTATTGGAGATGCAGTACGCATTCCTATTGAAAATATATCTGAAAAAATTGATAGCGACTGTTTCGCAATACTTTCATTCACGAGTTTCTTTCCCCCGCGTGAAGCAGACGATATAAAAGAAATCGCGAAATTAGCTCAGGAAAACGATCTTGTTCACATTGTAATAAATGCTTACGGAGTACAGAGCGAAGAATGGATGAAATTGATTAGATCTGGAATTGATGCTGGGAGAGTTGATGCGGTTGTTCAATCAACGGATAAAAACTTCCTTACTCCAGTTGGTGGTTCAATCATATGCTCACCCAATGAAGATGTAATGGAAAATGTCAGTAAAGCATACGCTGGTCGTGCTAATGCTTCGCCTATATTTCAATTTCTCGTATCAATCTTATCGATGGGTACGAATGGTTATCGAAATCTTATAGTCAAACAAAAAGAAAACAAGAAATATCTGGAATCAGAATTAAAAAAAGTCGCTGATAATATCGGAGAACGACTACTGGATGTATTCAATCCCGTTGCAGCTGCATTAACTTTAAACTCTCTAAAAGGTAAAAACATAACGAGATTAGGAGGGGATTTATACAATTTGAGAGTTACAGGTCCCAGGGTTTTCGATCCTAATTTTAAAACCTATGGAATGTGTAATGATGATTACCCTCATGCCTATATCGTGATGAATTCAGCGATAGGCGCGACAAAAAAAGATATTAATCTCAGCATTGAACGATTTCAAAAAGCATACGATCAATTCCTTAAATCTTAAGTCTTTATTACCAGACTAAATTTAAAAACAACTATAAACTATATATATAGGATTTTAAAAATTATTATTATAAGAAATTGCATTACTATTTGTGTCTTTTATGGTTGAAAACAAGGTTTTATCTCAATACAAAAATTTAGTTGA
>JAHQWX010000344.1 GCA_029856375.1 Promethearchaeia archaeon
GATTTTCATCACTTTATCACTTTATTTTCTAATTACTTTAGTAGTCCTTTTAAATATTGGGACGGATACAGAGATTTTAGGCCAAAGTCACATTGTATTAGCAGATATAATGCTTAAAGTACTTGGTCCTTTTGGATTTATTCTCATGGGCGTAGCAGCAATTATTTCGACTTTAATTGCTATGAACGCTGGGATTGGGTCAGCAGTCGGGATATTACACGCCTTAGCTAGAGACCGTTATGTCTCGAAAAAATTGCTTAAAAAAGATGAAGAGACAGGAATGCCAATTTATGCGCTAATTACAACCGTTATTCTCTCTCTATTTCTTGTAGTGTCAACTAATATTGGATTTGCCGCAGAGATGACAAGTTTTATTTATTTTTTTGGATTGGCATTTGTAAATTTTGCAGCGGTAAGACTGAGATCAAAGAGAAAAGAACTAGATCGACCGTTTAAAGCTCCATTTTTTCCATATTTACCAATTTTAGTCGGTTCGATGTGCTTGATATTCGCCTTTACATTATCCGCAATCGCAATTCTTCTGGGAGTAATTATTTTTATGATTGGAGTGAGTTATTATGTATTAACTCTCGCTGATAGGAGCTCAGTAGTGTTAACATTGTCAGGTATTAAATTTTTAAGCACTATACTATTAGGCATTGCAATATGGACAACCGCAAATCTAGCGCTGCTTACATCTCCATTAGAGGAATATAATGTACTATTTCGCGAAGTATTTTTAAGAATATTGATATATATTGGTATCTTTACATTTGGAACGGTTTTACTTGATGTTATTCCACTAAGAGAAATCGTATATTATTATGTCAAAAAATTTGAAAGAGAAAAAATTGCCAAAGATACGGGAGTTGGACCCATAGTGGAATTAGATGAGAAGCGAGTAAATGCTATACATTACGCGAATTATATATTTGCGATTGCACAGGTTGCTTCTGCAATATTTGTTTTCTTTTTAGTAGCGTTAATTGGTTTTGATGTCATTTCAATTCAGGAAGTTGCATTTGTGAACACAACTGTGGGATCTGAAGCAGCAGAATATATATTTATTTCCATATTAATATTATTCGGGACTACAATTTGTATTAGCGGAATTCTACTCTATTATACAAGTCGAGAATTAAAATCTCTAAGGATTTAGTCATGGCCTTTACTCCTATATCAGAGACCGATAAGAAATTAATTAATGAAATCTTCCAGAAAAAAGGGTTTAGACAAGATTTAAATGTAGAGAGTTATTTTCGATGTTCAATTAGCGACGACAATGTCATTACTATTACCATAAAAAAACCAATAACCTTTCCCGTAAGATTAAACATCCCATTTGAAATCGTATCGTTTCAATTTTCCCTCAATCTAATGATTCGGGTTATAGACAGTTCCACCTTTGAAAATTTAACATATTTAATAGATAAATTAAGGGAAATCGGTATCGAATCTGATTTAGAACACGAGTTCCCGGTTAAGGGAAGGGAAAAAAATTTGATTAATGTTTTAAGTGGGGTGATTCCAGAACCAATAAAGAACGAAACCGAGCATAAATGGATAAATCGGATAAGGATTTCGATCTTAAACAAACAATCTAAATTTAATGAATTCAATAAAATCGTTTGCACAAATGTTAATAATTCTATAAGAGATTTAGGCTTAGTTGCAACAGATGTCCTCCCTTGGGATTTAAAAAAAGGAATCCCTCAATATCGCATTAATAATGTTCTTTTCTTTAATAATGTCGATTCAAAGGATGAATATTTTATATTAGAAAAAGGATTTCTAACATATTTTAAGGATATTTTAGTTAAAAATATCCATATTAGGTCTCAATGGGCATCGTATACGCCTTATGTATTATTAGAACTTTATAAAGATGAGAATTTTGATTTAGAGCTTTTAATCACATCCTGGATAAAATTCTCGCGTTTGATTCTTAATTCAATAATTAATCTCATTGAATCTGAGAGCGTAGCTAAATTAAATTTCCAATCGTTTAACTTTCAAAATAAGATCATAAATTCAGGAGAAGAATTAACTTTTCCTTTAATTCCTCTTAATTACGAGAGCAAAGTTGCAAAAAAATTATTTCCAATAAAATACAAATTGCTACATAATCCTCCCTCTAATTTTGAAGAAATTGAATCTCTTGAATTATATAATCAAGCTTTGGAAAAATTTAAAAACTATAAGTTTTCTGACGCAGTTAAACTATTTTACGAGAGCATGAAAAATTTTAATAAATTCAGACAGAGAAAAATAGTAGTATTAATTCTATTGCACTTAAGTAATATTGCTCAGATTTTTAAGCAGTTTGATAAGGCTATTGAATATTTAGATAATGGATTAGATTTATGTAAGGAAGGCGGGATACCCATTTCGTTGATCATTAAACTCCATAAGAAATTAGGTAAAAACTTTTTTAAAATCAAACGCTATAACTCTGCAATTTCGCATTATAACATTATAATATCGTTTTTGGAGGAGAATCAGGAAGAACTTACCAATAGGGAAATACTCGCTGATACATACCTTAATTTGGCAAAAATACAATTAAAACAAGATAATTTAGCAGACGCGAAATTATTATTTAATAAAGCCTTAAGTACTGCTAAAGGTTCATTAAACATCCAACTGAAGTATTATTACGAAAGAGCGAAATACAATAGAGAAAAAGAAAAAATCTCTCACGCAATAAAACTATGTAAGCAAGCGTTCGGTATTCTCGGTGATGATGAGAAAACTGATAGAAAATACAAAAAGCGCATTTTAAGAATTGAAAAACTTCTTGTAAAGATCTTTATTTACGATCGGAAAGACGCTAAAAGCGCTCAAATTATATTTAACGACATGAAAAGGTTAGTATCTAAAGAT
Source organism: Promethearchaeia archaeon (assembly GCA_029856375.1). Lineage (GTDB taxonomy): Archaea > Asgardarchaeota > Lokiarchaeia > Sigyniarchaeales > SOKP01 > 6H3-1. Next base: position 2,884 of record JAHQWX010000344.1, read on the forward strand.
AGCATTTTCAATCTAAAGATGACATTAAGATATTTTCAATTGCAAGCGGATCTACATAAATTCTTATTAAAGGATGATAGCTTAGCAAAATACTTTGTCGATCAAGCTCAAAACGTGAAAATGCAATTGAAAGTAATTGGGGTTCCTGTTTGAATTTATTTTTTACACCCCGAAAATTTATTAACCTTGCATTCATTTTATTGCATAATAATTTAACTATAAACACAAATAAAGTAAGTTGATAAAATGCCAGG
>JAHQWX010000345.1 GCA_029856375.1 Promethearchaeia archaeon
GAGTCATAGGTGGAGGTTGCGAAGAAGCAAACAAACGAGCGCTTGCTCTCTATAGCAAGGTTATTAAAAAAGAATTAAAAGTAACCGATACCTTGTCAGCGGAACTGACAAAAGTAATCGAAAACACTTATCGCGACGTAAATATCGCTTTTTCTAACGAAATGGCCCTTCTTTGCGAAGATTTCAACAGAAACATATTTGAAATAATCGATCTCATCAATATGAGACACGATAGGATGATGCACATTCCCGGTGCTGGAGTAGGAGGCCATTGTTTAACGAAGGATCCATGGTTACTCATGTATGGGCAAGAAAAATATACAAAAAAAAAGCACTCTTCTAAAATAGTACCTGCTTCGAGATTTGCGAACGATTTTATGCCGCTTCATACGGCTGAGCTATTAAATGAAGCAATACATGAAGCCCAAATAGCGAAAAAGAATCTTAAAATAGCGATTTTTGGAGTAGCTTATAAGGGAGATTGCGACGATACGCGTAATACTCCTGCAGTTTTTATCATAGATCACATTAACAACCTCTTATCAGATAGTAAAGTAGAGGTTATTGCTCACGATCCTTATGTTAAACCGATGGATTACGAGAAAACGCAACTTACAAGAGATATTGATGTTGCAATTACCAACGCGGACGCTATTGTTATTGCCACGAATCATAGCGCATATAAAAGTTTAGATTTAGCTAGTATTAAACAAAAAATGAGAACTCCAATTATTATTGACGGGCGTAACATGTTTGATAAAGAGATCTGTCAGAAATTTGGATTTAACTATAAAAAGGTTGGAGAAGGTTCAAAGTAGTACAATTAGATCTCTTCTTAGAAAAACTAATTAATAATAAAACATTTTATCGTATTAATTGATATTTAAGTACATTAATTTCAACCCCTGGTAGCTTAGTCTCGTAGAGCACTCGGCTGTAGTTGAAAACGCGTATTGAGAAGAAGTCGATGAAAATACGTCAGCCAAGAAAAAATAGAAACCGAGCGGTCGCCGGTGCGAATCCGGCCCAGGGGACTTTCCTTAATTTTTGAAGCATCATTAAAAACTATGGGTAAAAATTTGGTAAAAACAATAGACAATATAAACGCAGAGGATTTCGAAATTAATCCACTTCTAAATAAACTTAGAGAAAATCCTGTTGCTGGAAAGGGCGAAGCTCATTATTTTGTAAGTTTTGATGAGACAAGAATTTTTTATCGTGTTTGGAGACCCCAAAAGCAAGTAAATAAAATAATCATTGTAAGCCATGGGATGGCGGGGCACGGTGAATTTTTCGTTCTTCTAGCAGATAAAATAATTTCTGAAGGGATAATGGTTGTTGTACCAGATTACAGAAATCATGGTCGTTCTGAAGGTGAAAAGGGAGACTTAAAGAAGTTCAAGAACATACTCCAAGATTTAAAGGAATTTGTTAATTATATAGGCTCTCAATATCCCAACATAACAATATTTCTTCTTGGTGAAAGTATGGGCGGTGCAGTTAACGCAAATTTTGTTGCAGATTATCCAGAGAATATATCGGGGCTTATTTTGTTTTCACCTGCAGTCAAGCTTAATTTTAGTTGGGCGATGAAATTGGGCTTAGGATTGGTAATGCTACCGTTTTTAGTGTTAAGAGTGTGCTATCCTAGCGCAAAACTGATTCCGGCGAAAGGGCGCGAGGAACAAGGAATAGCCAACCCCATCCATCAACAGTACGATAAAACTGACCCTTACCATTTAGATAAAGTCTCGATTAGATATCTCCTTCAGCTTTTTAAATATATTCGTAAATCGATTAAAAAAGCTAAAAAAATATCAATTCCTACTCTGATATTTCAAGGGACCGAAGATCCGGGTGTTTCTCCAGAAGGTGTCGCTGAATTTTACGAAAAATTAGAATCAAATGATAAAAGCTTGTTTCTTATTGAAGGAGGATATCATTGCCTTATAACTGATCCTTTATTTCGAGACAAATGGCATTATTTAATTGACTGGTTAAAATCCCATTAGAAAAGAATTAAATACAAATTAATTTCTATTCAATTAAAAGGGGAAATTTCAAAATAGGAGTATTTGAGATGAAACTTAAGAGAACTGCTGTTATTGGCGCGGGTTGGTTTGGCCGAGCACATATTAGAAATTATATTGAAATGTCGAAATTAATGGCCGTTTGTGATGAAAACAATGGAAATTTGGAAATTGTAAAAAGCTCCTACGAGGAAATAAATACATATACTAATATTGATGAAATGTTGAAAAACGAGGACATACATGCTGCCAGCGTGGTGACTCCTCCTTCAGTAATTCCTGAATTAACGAGGAAGTGTGTGGAGAAAGGGATTAATGTATTGATGGAAAAACCCATGGCATTGAAATTAGAAGAGATCGAAAATCTTAAGCGTTTCCAGAATATTCGAATTATGCCCGGTTTCATTGAACTCTACAACCCAGTGTTCGAAAAATTATTAGAACGCCTTCCAGAATTGGGAGAAATCGTAACAATTACCTCAAAAAGAATCGGTCTTTATCCGAGAAGAGGTTGGAATATGGGCGTTGTTTTAGATCTGTCAATTCACGATATTTATTTACAGGAGAGAATTTTAGGCGAAGTTAAAAATGTAGAGGCTATGGTTAATCGATTTATTGATGATAATCACGAAGATGCTGCGTTCATTCTACTAGATTTTGGAAAAGCGAAGGGTTCTATTGAATCAAATTGGTATACCCCCACAAAATTCAGAAGAATGTATGTACACGGAGCAGAAGGTTCGATAGAAATTGATTTTATATCTCAACAATTTAATCTCCGAAAAGGATTGGATTTAACGGGAAATAAACCTGCTACAAAGGACGAGACTTATTCACCTCTAAGACTCGAAGAGCCCTTAAAAAAGGAACTCAAGAGTTTTCTCTACGATAACGACGAGCAGGTTAAAGTTAATTTAGAAGATGGAATACGAGCCTTAAAAATTGCCCTAGAAGTCATTAAGAAGGCAAAGTAAAACCATAAAATTAAATTAATATCAATCGCTTTTATTACATAATCTGTAATTTTCTTTTAATATTGCGTAGAGATTCTAGATAATGTCGGAGAAAGATAAAGAAGAACACGAATTAGAAAAA
>JAHQWX010000346.1 GCA_029856375.1 Promethearchaeia archaeon
TAATAATATTGATACTAAAACGTTTGTCATTCCGGGGAAATAAATCCAAAAAGCCTATTAATCCAGCGTACGAATAAGTGTTCGGTTTCGAATAGTTAAAAAATATTAACGATTTTTTCGCCGAAGTCATTTAGACCAAATTATTCCCGGATTTAATGAATGGTGCACCTGTTGGAGTTTTTTTATCATCGTCATCTAAACGAGAGAACCTCAAAAAAACACTATAAACAGGTGCAATTAAATAATATTCAAGAAATTATAAGAATATTGTTAGGATAAAAAAAGCATTAAATTTACGGTAACATAAATGGTGTATGTAAATCGGGTATTCTATGGATATTCTCTAAAATTATATAAGATAGTCTAGACTGCTTTTCTGAACGCTTTCGAGTGTTTTTATTTTCTATTATTATGTAAGATGTTTTTACCATTTTCTTCATTCAAATTATTATTTTTGAATTTAATTCTCAATAATTAAATATTTCTGCATTTATTTAAAGTATCTCTATAGACTATATATTTCCCTAAATAGAATATATAGAAATGTCGGATTTAAGAAAAAAAGACAGATAAATTATGTACCAAGACTGTGTTGTTTAAGTAAATCTTTATTTGTTTTGTTAAGTCTTATGGCTAATTCGGCGATAACTGCGTCTAAATAGGTGAATGCAGCCTGTTCGAACGCTGTACCTTCCGGCGTGAGAATTGCTTCTATCTCGTTGTCTTTTGCTTCAGCATCCTGTTTAGTGCGACCAAGTAGCTTTATCGTCAGGTCTCCCATTCTTCCAATGAGAGTATGAGGATAAGAAGTAATAACAACAATTGCGTGTGGTTTCACATTATTTACATAAGTGTTTAATAGACTAGCAACAATTGAAGTTGTCCCAGACCCGGATAGAACTATTAGAATATCTTTTTCTCTCATTGCTGGATTGCTCATGGTGTTTGAGATGAAATAACTTTTTCCCCCCAAATGGACTAATCTCGTCATAAAACACCGTAAGATCATCGCGCTCCTCCCTGATGCTAGCAGGAAAAAATGCCTTTTATTTAATATGCCTTCGTAGATAATATCTATGAACTTATGCGTATATTTCCAATTATCGTCGATGTGTTGCATGTTTTTTTTAAGATTATTAACAATTAATTCCATGCAATCGAATAGGTACTGCTTTGTGTTTTCTTTACTCATTTATACCAATTATCATTAAATCGGTTATTATAATTTAATTAGTGTTTAGTTTTATTTAATTATTATTAACATACAATAAAAATCTCTTTAATTTCATGAGAGTACCTAATTTTTATTTAAACTTTCAGATTTTCTGCGATTTTTTAATTTAGGAGGCAAATTTGAAAACTACTTCATTTTTTGTTTTAAATTTTTATAAAAAGTTAAATTCAATCTCCATTAATAACCTAAGAATTTTTTCAATAATTCTTAGAAGAAATTTTATGGTCGAGGAATTTTTTTCTTTAACTTCGGTTTTTTCTCATTATTTTAAGAAAAAATTTAGTTACCATCGTCAAGTATTTTTGTCGATTCTTTGTTTATTCATTCCAAAATATCCTTTTTGGCGAAAGGTTTAAATATTGCTATGATAATAATATAAACTAAGACTCTTCTAAAAATTAAATTAAAAAAAATTAAAAACTGAAATTTTACAAATTAAAAAACGGAGGAAATAAATTATGGCCAAAAAGAAACATTCTTTCGCTTGGAGTCCAGTACGAAGATTAATGAAAAAGCAAGGTGCCACCATTGTTGCAAGAGATGCAGTAGATCTCTTAATTGAGAATCTAGAATTGACCGCAACTACCATCACCAAACAGGCATTAACCTTCTGCAATCACGCAGGCAGAAAGAAAGTTACCAAGGATGATTTGCTCTTAGCAATCAAATACTTCTAGAAGCGTAACAGTAGCTTCTGAATTATATTTTCTTTTTTTTTCTTTTTTCTAAGGGGTTCCACTTGGAATATTTAATTCTATCTAATTTTGTAATGGTTGAATTAAATTGCAATTTATTGATTTTTCAAATTTTAGATTAATAAAAAATAATAGAATTTCGCTTAAAGCCACTAGAAATTCTTGGGTAGAGTAAAAAAATTTATTTTTTTTTACATAAATGTTTATAGATTAACAAATCTACGATAAAATTAGTAAATCTATTTCTTTTTTGTAATAGGTGAAAATAAAAATGTCAAATCTAAAAAACAAAAGAGTTCTACAAGTTGCCAACTTGACTATTTTTATCGCAACTGTTATAGTAAATATGCTGGCTAATTTAATTCCAATTGGTGGTAAAAACACAGGAGAATTATCTGACGCGTTACCCAATTTATTCGTACCAGCGGGTATAACTTTTAGCATCTGGGGAGTTATCTATGTTCTATTAGGACTTTTTTCGCTTTATCAAGCGCGGGACTTATTTAAGGAAGAAAAGATCGAGATGCCATATTTAGACAAAATTGGGTGGTTTTTTGTACTTGGTAATGCAGCAAATATTGTCTGGATCTTTTTATGGCATTACCAGTTAGTGCCATTATCGCTCATTGCAATGATCGTTCTGTTCCTTGCGCTATTAATTATATATCTTCGCTTAGATATCGCTCGTTCTGATGTACCTCGCAACGAAAAAATTGCAATACAATGGACAATTAGCGTATATCTTGGTTGGATAACGATCGCTACGATAGCAAATGTTACGGGTGTTTTGGTTTATTTGAACTGGGACGGTTTTGGCATATCAGAATCGATTTGGACGATATTAATAATTTCGGTGGCAGTTATTATAACTTTGGGCATTCTATTAACTCGAAAAGATATATTGTATGCTTTAGTTCCAATTTGGGCATCACTTGGAATAGTAATTAAAAGGATAGATCCTTCTTTAGAACCCGAACTTGGAATTGTGATTACATCTATAGTCGGAATAGTTGTTATTAGCCTAGGAATTTTGAAGGTTGCGCTAGAGAAGCGGAAATTGTAATTATATTAAATATAATTTTATTTTTTTCTTTTTTTGGTTAGCTAATTATAATGCAAATCAATTTATTAAAACTATTTTGAGAATTTTTATCGCTATTTCCCTTTAGAGTTATATTATA
>JAHQWX010000347.1 GCA_029856375.1 Promethearchaeia archaeon
TTCTGGAATTACAAAGGGAAGCTATTTTAAACTTAAAAGGTTATTGCGATTTCTTTGGAAATTTATTCTCTCAAAATCCAAAAAAAATCTCGACATTTCAGTGGAAAAGTGGGCTGAATCCAAAAAATTCACGGAAGTTCAATTTAGGTTTCTTAAATTAATAACTTCTTCTATACAAGTGTGTCCTTTTCTTGATAGAGCATCAATTGGTGAATTAAAAAGGAACTTAATGGAAGTTGTTAAAAAACGATTATCCGCAACTTACCCAAAGGGTGGTTGGAAATTAATCTTTGAAAGACTGATCAGCAAAATTAAGTCTTCTGGAAGTAAAATTATAACTAATACAGAAGTAAAAGAAATAGTTATTGAAAAAAAAGAGAACATGAATGTTGCTGTTGGGGTAAAAACAGACGGTGAGCAATCAACTGCTAAAAATATAATAATTGGAATTCCTGTTCAGCAAGTTAAAAATATTTTAGATAAGCGTCTTCTCGACTCCGAAACATTTGACTTATACGAAAATCTCCGACCTACTTCCGGAATTTCTATTGATTTTTGTTTAAATAAAGTGATCTCTGATGGAGATGGATTGTATTTTTTCGAAGACCCCGTTGGATTCGGTTATTTCACATCAAATTTAGACGAAAGTGCAGCACCTGAGGGAAAACAAATACTTACTATGTTTTTTCCGTGCGATTTTGGAGATCTCGACAACGAGAAATTCAGAAAAGAAAATCTTCAAAGAATCAGAAATAAACTGTTTAAGGCGTTTCCTAACTTAAAACAAAGCGTTGAATTTGAGAGACCGCTTTTTCTAAAAATGGTTGATGGAGCAGAGGTTAACACCAAACAATACACTGAGCTAAGACCTAGATTTACCGTTCCAGGCATAAAAAACTTATATCTAGTAGGAGATTCTACTGCGGGGGAAGGTGCTGGTGGAGATATTGGCCACAATAGCGTATGGGAAACGTATCACGAAATTAAAAAGGGTTATTAATAGTATTCTCATATATTTTCTTTTAAAAAATCAATTAGTTTTGAAAAAGCTTGGCCCCTATGGGAAATTTTGTTTTTCTCTTCAGCTGAAATTTCCGAGAAAGTCTTATCGGGAAGTTCGTTGGGAATAAAAATTGGATCGAAACCAAATCCTTTATCGCCCCGTAACTTTTTTGCGAGAGTACCCTCCACTTTACCTTCAAAAATTTTAATTTCATCAGTTGGTTTAAAGTATAAAGCGATTACACTCTCAAAATGAGCTTTAGTCTCTCCCTCACCCTCAACTAATTTTAGAATTCCTTCGTTTCCAAGCACTGTTAACACATAAGAAGAATATACTCCAGGAAATCCATATAATGGCTCGTCAACGAAAAACCCTGCATCTTCAACAAAGAAAGAATCGTTCATTTGGTCTAAAACACTATTTATCTTAAATTCTGCAACTTCTCTCACCGAATTGGCTTGTATTTCAATGGGTTCAGTACGCGAAGGAGTTAATAAATAATATTGTGTTAATTTCGACTTATTAAAAATTTCTAAAACTTCATTAAATTTATTAAAATTTCCGGTAAGGAAATACAAATATTTTTGATCTTCGTTCATTTTCTATCATCTTTAAGGTAATTTGAACTTTAAAATGCTATTCTTTTTCGAAGCTCACGATTTAAATTATAATTGAAAAAATATTGTTTTATATTTCTATATTATCGAAAAATCTGATTAGTGACATCCGCCATAATAAAAATGTAATTGAAAATCAAAAATTTTATTTAATTTCTTTCTTTATTCTTTTTAATTTAAATTCGATATTAGAAAAGAAGAAGTAATTATATTTAGCGAGCTGATTCTTCATCGCACGTATGCATAGCAGAAAAAAAGGGAAAAGCAGTTCCACTAGACCTGCAAGACTAGAAAAACCAAGTTGGATAACCATATCTGCAGAAGAAGTGGAACAGTTAGTCGTTAAACTTGCGAAAAAAGGGCATTCTAAGAGCATGATTGGCTCGATTCTAAGAGATACTTATGGGATACCGCTTGTGAAAATGGTAACTGGGAAAAAAATCCAAGATATCTTGAATGAAAATAAGATCGAAGAACCTTTACCTGAGGAATTACTCAATCTCGCTAAAAAAGCCATTAATCTTAGGAAACATTTGGAGACTAATAAAAAAGATTTAAGTTCGAAGAAGGGTTTGCAGAGAACTGAATCGAAGATTTATAGATTAATTAAATATTATAAGAAGAAGGGCGTATTACCTCAAGATTTTAAATATTCTCCAGAAAAAATTAAAATTTTAATTGCGTGAAACTAGAAAGGGAGCATTATGGCGAAAAAAGGGAGAAAGGGTGGTTCTGCAACAAAAGATCTGTTTAAAGAAAAAATATGGTACGATGTTTACGCTCCCAAGTCTTTTAAAGAGCTCTATATTGGAAAGGTCATTGGAAAAAGCCCTGATTATATTTTAAACAGGACAATTGAGAATTTATTATTCGATTTCACGGGAGATTATAAAGATATATCTACTGTACTGCGATTTAAAATAATAAATGTTGAAGGCGAAAGATGCGAGACCTATTTAGTAGGACACAATATGACTAAGGATTATGTGCGCTCTTTAATAAGAAAAGGTATTTCCAAGGTTCAAATCATTAATAATTATAAAACTGCAGATAATTTCGTGTATCGCATAACTAGCGTCTGTACAACGATTGGAAAGGCGAGATCCTCACAGATTCTTACAATTCGCAAGCTTATGGATGAAATAATTAAAACATTTGCAAACGACCTAAGACATGAAAAATTTGTGCGAGGAATGATTTACGGAGAATTCTCAAGCCAAATTAAGCGAGTTGCAAAAACTATTTACCCTCTCCACGAAGCAATTATTATGAAATCAAAATTAATTTCGGCCCCAGAAATGGTCGATGTAGAAGGCCCCCCTAAAGAAGAAGAATTCGAAATTGTCGAACCAGACATTAAACGGACTGTAAAATCTCAAATTGCTCGAACAAAAAGAGTCAATGTTCAAAAACTAGCTTATAAAAAGCAGCAAAAGGCTCAAAGAGAAGAGAAAAAAGAAGAGTTAGAAGAAGAGGTCCAAGAAACCG
>JAHQWX010000348.1 GCA_029856375.1 Promethearchaeia archaeon
ATTCTCGTTGATACGAAAGGGAAAATTACCGATTGTAATCTCTCAACGGAGAGAATATTTGGAGTTACAAAAGAACGGATAACAGGACGAAATTACATGGACTTACATATCCAACCAAAGGAGCACATGTCTTTTTTTGTAGAAAGGTATAAGAGACTTTTTAAAGGCGAGATACCCGAACCTATGGAGTTTAAGGTGGCCAAGGTTGATGGAACTCCCATCTGGATTAATGTTCAGGATTCGCTGGTAAAAATAGGAGACGATATGTTTTTCCAAGTGATAATTCAAGATATCTCGGAAAAGAAGGAAGCCGAAGAGCGTATAAAGGCTTCTGAAGAAAGGTGGCGTTCATTAGTTGAAAACGCTCCGAATGTTATAGTTATCGTTGATAGAGACAAAAAAATACAATTTATTAATCGCACTATTCCACCATATAACATCGCTGAAACTATCGGGACGAGTTATTCGGATTATTTAATACCCGAATATTACGATATTGCTTATGAAACGATTGAACAAGTTTTTATCACAGGAGCGGCGGGTTATTACGAAACAAAAATTAAAATTCCAAGTGGATTTGTTTGGTTCGAGACTTATGTAGGACCAATCATCCACGACGATGAGGTGATTGCAGTAACATTAATAGCTAACGATATTACTGAGCGTAAAAAAACCGATCAGAGAATAAGAGAGTCGGAGGAACGATTTCGACATTTATTCGATATGTCTCCTATGGGTATTTTCCTCACGGATTCGAGTGGCGAATTAATCGACTGCAACACTAAAACAACTGATTTATTTGGATTTGAAAAGGAAGAATTAGTTGGGAGAGAGTATCTAGAACTGTTAAGCTTGGTCAAAGCGGAAGAGCTTACTTCACTTTTTGAAGAAAAAGCGGGAAAGCTATTCCAAGGAGAATATACGGAACCCATCGAAGTACCATGCTATAGAAAAGACGGAAGTTTAATTTGGGTGCATGTGCATAGTTCGCTTATTAATGTGGGGGAAAAACCCATCATGCAAGTAATTTTAGAAGATATTACTAAGAGGAAAAAAGCCGAAAAAAACTTAAGGAAATCCGAAGAGAGTCTAAGAGAATTAAACAAACAACTTGAAGCTAAGGTGGAAGAGAGAACTAAAGAATTAAAAGCGTCTGAAAAAATGTTTAGACAAATTTTTGAGTCAATCCCAGATTTATTTTTCCTGGTTGATAACACTTCTTTAATTCTTGATTATCGCGGAAAGGAGGAGGATATGTATATACCTTCAAGCGAACTCCTTAATAGAAGGATGGTCGATGTTGTTCCTCCTGATCTTGGAAGGAAGGAGCTTGAAGCCATAAAAAAGACTATAGAAACAAAAGAACCACAAATATTCGAGTATATTTTACCCGTTAAAGGAGTAGAGCAATATTACGAAGCAAGGCATCTCTATTTCTCAAAAACTCAAGTCGCAATTTTCATCAGAAACATTACCGACAGGAAATTAGCGGAGATAAAACTAAAGGAATCAGAAGAAACCTACAGGACTTTAGTGCAGACCTCTCCTGACGCCATAACGGTAACCGATTTGAGAGGGAATATTATCGAAGTTTCGCAAAAAGCGGTTGAATTTTTTGGAGCTGATAATCCAGAGGAATTGATGGGATTAAATTCTTTCGATTTAATCGTTCCTGAGGAACGGGAACAAGCGTCAGAGGCTTTTTTGTTGACTTTAAAAGAAGGAATTACTATGAATAGGGAATATATTTTAACTAAAAAAGATGGAAGCACATATATTGGAGAATTAAACGCAAGCGTTATTAAGGACGCTTACGGGAATCCAAAAGCCTTTATTTCAACCATAAGGGATATTAGCGACCGAAAAGAAGCCGAAAGACAAATAAAAGAATCTGAAGAGAAATACCGACATCTTATTGAGAGTTCTCCACTATCTATTTTACTAATTGACAATAAAGGAACCATGTTTGATTGTAACTCCGCCACCACTGAACTTTTTGGATATGAAAAAGAGGAACTAATTGGTAGAAATTATATGGATATGCAGCAAGCATATACTGAGGAAACAACTCCTATAGTAAAAACTAGACGAGATTTAATGAGTCGAGGAATCACCCCCGTACCCATTGAGCTACAAATTCTAAAAAAGAACGGAGAGAGGATATGGGTACTTTCCCAAGTAACCTCAATAAAATTAGGAGAGGAGAGTTTTTACCAAGCAGTAATCCAAGATATCAACGAACGCAAACTCGCGGAACAAGTCTTAAAAGAATCTGAAGAAAAATTAAGAGAGCAAAATATAGAATTAAGAAGAATTGACGAATTAAAAAACGATTTCATTACAATTGCTGCACACGAATTAAAAACCCCTTTAGTATCGATATCGGGGTATACAGATTTCATATTATCCCATCGAAAAGACATAGACTCTGAAATCCGAGAAGATTTAACAATTGTCCAAAAAAATAGCACGAGATTACAAGCACTGATAAATCAACTGCTAGATGTGATGCAAATTGATGCTAAAAAGATGGATTTACAGAGAAAGCCAGTAAGTATCCACGAAATCATTGAAAATAGCATAGAAGAATTGAGTTACTTGGTTAAAGAAAAAAGCGCAAATATCTCTATAGGTGTTCAAGAAGATTTACAATTAAGCGTAGATTCGTTGAGAATAACGCAATTGTTTTCAAATTTGTTGTCAAACGCATTAAAATTCGTCTCAAATGGCGGTAATATAGAGATATCTGTCGAAAAGGGAGTAACCCATTATGTATTTAAGGTGAAGGACGATGGGAAAGGGTTAGCAAGAAACGAGCTTGAAAGAATATTTCAAAAATTTGAGAGAATAGAAGCGGATAAAGATAAAGGTACCGAAAAACACCGAGGATTAGGGCTTGGACTTTATATTGCCAAGGGAATTGTTGAAGCACACGGAGGAAAGATCTGGGCAAGTTCTATTGGTATAGGAGAAGGAGCAGAATTTTACTTTTCGCTTCCAATTTAATTGGTAACTCCTTTTTATCTATTTTTATGTATTTAAGACGAGATTAATCCCAGTTGTTCTGGTGTTGGAGTATATCGATCTCGCCCATAACC
>JAHQWX010000012.1 GCA_029856375.1 Promethearchaeia archaeon
AGATTGCAGAATATTGATATAGAATACGCTATTTCAGGTCATATTGGGCTCTTTACTGGAAGAAAAGAAATTAAAGAATCCTTGAAAACCTTCTTAAATGTACTCTACGAAAGAGACGAAAAAGTACTCAACTTACTTAACGAGAAAGTACCAAAGGAATTAAAGGATCTCGAAAAAAAAAATGTGGTATATAAAAATTACGATACCGAATTCGGCGAATACCTCGTGTACGCTGAAAATGTTATGATCCAACATCACCTAGACCGCTTAATAGAGAAAAAATTAATTTCTAAAGAAAAAAGCGGTTATCTTTTATTTTAATTTTAAAATTATTATCAAGAAGTAAAATAATTTTGCATTATGTTTAAGATATTATTACAAAAATGTTTACACTTTCATAAGAACATAGTAAAGAGCACCTAATTCTCCAGTGATATTACTATTCAAAGGAATTAAATCGTAATCCTGATTATAAATCGCCTTAATCTCAAATCCAGCCTTTTGAACTAATCTTTTTATGTCGTTAAAGAACCACAATCTTAATGTATGTTCCTCTTCATATTCAAAGAATTGACCGTTATGCTGGACTTTCATACTAAATAATATATACCTCATTTTATCTTGGAAATCGTATTTATATGGATACCACTTCGATTCGATTTTTATCCCATTTCTTTCCGCAAACCATACCTCATCAGATTTTGTTTCGTTTTTTATATCTTCGCAAGCACAGGCAATTTCCAAGATATAAAGCCCTCCCTTGTTAATGGATTGTGCTGTGTTCCTAAAGTGATTTAAAATCTCTTCTTCAGATGTTAAATAACCAATACTATTAATGGTAACTATAGCAGCATCGAAATTTTGATTGAATTTTATATAGCGCATGTCGCCAAGGATAGCTTTTGCCTTATTTGAAAAACCCGATTTTTTAATTTTTTCATTAGCATATATTACCATTTCTTGGCTAAGATCATATCCAATAATATTAAATCCATATTTTGGAAATTCTGCAAGAAAAATTCCAGAACCACAGGCAGGTTCTAAAAGATTTTTTACTTCTATGGCTGCATATTTCCAAAAACATTTAATAAGAAACACAACATCTTTTGATAAATCCCGAGAAAAGGCGATATCATAATATTCTGGGAAATTATAAAGAGTATTTAGATTCTCTTTAGATTTTGAGATAAGATCTTGGCCTTCTTGAGAATTTTTAATTTCAATAGATAATTCGGATATACTTTTTTCTTTACTGCTCTCCGCTGAGATTAGGCTTGGATCGGAGATTTTAATTTCATTATTCGTTAAAATGTCCATTGATTCTACCCAAAATTAATAATTTTAATGAGATTTTAAAAGATTTCGGGTAATATAAACTTTTTCTAGAAAAAATATAATTTAATTAAATGATAAAAGTAGAGCTGATTTTAAAAAAAAGCAAAAATTATTAAAATTCTATTTTATCAAATCTTCTAAAGGATTAAAATTAAATCCAAATTCGTTTGCTATTGATTTTTTTACGACATTTCCTTTAAAAATATTAACGCTCTCCTTTAAGAAGGGACTTCTCCTTAAAGATTCTTTGATATTATCGTTAGAGGTCAATTCTAGTAAATATGGGAATAGATTTTCTGATAAAGCTTCTGTCGAAGTTCTTGGATATGCTCCAGGCATATTTGTAACGCAATAGTGAATAATATTCTCTTCTACATATGTAGGATTATCGTGATTGGTTGGTCGGCTAGTTTCTATGCACCCTCCTTGGTCTATCGATATATCCACAATGATTGATTTCGATCTCATCGACTTTACCATATCTCTTGAAACGATCCTTGGTGCTTTACTGTTTGGAATTAAAACAGTACCAATTAAAATATCAGCTAATGGGATACACTCTATAAGATTTCTTGTGTTTGATTTTATGACCGTAATACCTTTTGGAAGAGTATCGTTTAAATATCTAATTCTTGAAATATCTTTCTCTAAAATTATGACATGAGCCCCTAAGCCGTAAGCTGCTAAAGCCGCGCTACATCCCGCTGATCCTCCCCCAATGATTACTACATAACCGTGATGGATACCGGCCGATCCGCCCAATAATAATCCAGAACCTTGGTTAATTTTAGATAAAAGATTAGCGCCAACGATTACGGCCATTCTACCTGCAATTTCTGACATTGGCATTAAAATTGGTAATTGCCCGTCTTCTAACCTTACAGACTCGAAGGCCAAAGCTGTAGACTTTCCGTTAACGAGGGTATTAGTTAGTTCCTTATTTGCTGCTAAATGCAAGAAAGAAAACAATATGGGTCCAGGATTGAAGAAATTTAATTCTTCTTTGATGGGTTCTTTTACCTTGACTACAATATCCGCGTTTATATATACATCTTTTTTATTATCTATTATTTTAGCACCGACTTCAGCATATTTATTGTTTGGAAATCCAGCAATTTTGCCTGCATTCGATTCAATTAGTACTTTATGACCAATTTGGAGCAAATCTTCAACATTCGCAGGAGTTAAACTAACTCTCCCTTCTCCAGGTTTGCTCTCTTTTGGGACTCCTATTATCATGGTTAAAAACTTTATTTGTTCTTATTAATTTATAGATTTAGACTAAACTATATATAATATTACTAAATGATAAATGATAAGGATTTCGTCTATTGCGAAAGAGGAAACGCACCAATAATTTTTACAGTACCTCATGGAGGTAAAAAAAAGTTTGAAGATCTATTGGTTGAAAGAGATTCCGGTATAAAGGGAATAGATAAAAATACAATTAGTTTTGCACTTTTATTGCAGAAAACAATAAGTGATTTTAACCTAAAGAAGACCGAGACTAAATGTTATCCATCAATTATTTACTCGGATGTTCATAGGAGTAGAATTGACTTTAATAGGCCTCCGGAAGATGCGTATTCTGCTAAATGTGAGTTATGTGAAAAAATATACGCTCAGTTTCACGATAATATAGAAAATTTAATAAAACATAATATCAAACGCAGGAATATTTCCTATTTATTTGATATTCATGGATTTGAGAAATCTAAACGACCTCCCGGTTTTATGGATGTAGAAATTGTCGTTGGAACACAAAATTTACGCTCGATTCTTCCACAAAACCATTCAAAGGAAGAAAAGATGGATAATATACGAAACGCAATTGTTAAAGATTTGCATGAAAACGACATTCTTACCGCTCCGATTTGGCCGAGGCAGAAGGAGTATGTTCTAACTGGTGGCTACATCGTTCAAAAATATGGAATAGAAAATCTTAACTACTCTAAGTCCCTCCAAATCGAACTTTCCGACGATATCCGATATAAAAATAAGGGACTTAGAGAGAAGGTAATCAAAACGCTCTCTGAAGTTATTTCGAATTATTGCTGTTAATTTCTTATTTTAATAAATCGAATAAAGATCCTACGATAAGCGACTCCTTTAGCGCCTTCTCAGGCACTTTTTCTTTAAAAGATAAGGTTATGTTATACGATTCACCCTTATTTAGTGAGAAAAAGTTATCTGAAGCAACGAAATCGAACTTATTTGAGTCGATATACGCGAAAAATGCGATAGCTTCTGCTTTAACCGTAAGTTCGTACTCTCCTTCTTCCTTTTTTGGTGCAACATCCCATTTTATATTAGGATTTGAAAGTGGAAAATGTTTTGGGTGGTCGAACAAACGAAAACCCCTGTGTATTAAACAGCCATCCTCAGCATATAAGTAATAGAAAATGACGATTTGTCGAAGTTGTTTATTCGATTGAATAATTTTGTGCAGGTCTATTGATTCAATTTTTAACGATGAGCATGGAGTAGCTGTTTCATTTTTCTCACCTTCAGCTAATATCGTTCCATTTGAGTCGACAATTTCCCACTTTAATTTACCTTTCTGCGGTACCCGTAGGTCGTTAATTAAGTAAAGGTCAACATTATCTTTTGTTTCGTATGCACACGCCAAAAATGGTTTATAGAACCTCTTTGCGAAATAATGCAACGCCTTCCACCTTCCATAATAATCGAGTGAAGACCAACTCGCTACTGGCCAACAATCGTTTAATTGCCAATAAAGCGATCCCATGCAGTGATAATTGTTTCGATTTATTCTCCAGTGCTCAACGCCGTACTCAATTGCCTCTCCTTGCGTAATTTGAGATAAAACGACTTGTTTCTCGAATATTTTTGGAATTATGAATCGGCGCTTCATATACTTCATAATTTTTTTATTCCCGGATCGATTTTTTTGATGGTTTTCCATGATTGGGGAGTAAAAATCGTACTGATCTGGAGGGCAGAAGGTTTCAATCGTTTTCATAGATGGAAACGATTCAAATCCAAACTCAGACATGAATCTTGAGTCGAACGATCTATAAGCGGAAAAAGGCTTACTTAAATGCCAAACTCCCCAATAATGCGAATCGCCTCGTTTGGGAGAATTAGATCTCAATAATCCTCTTTTGCGATTTCCAAACCTTCCTCCATTAGATGGGGAACTAGGCCAATATGGTCGTTGTGGATCGTGATTGTTTATTATTTCGTGGATAAATTCCTCAAATAGGAAAATATTTCCTTTCCTATGTTTAAAAAGACTCCTTAACCTTAATTTAAAGCTAAATAATTCGTATATATCTATAAACCACTCAACCTCGTTGTTTCCGCACCATAACGCTAAACACGAGTGATTTCGGAGGCTCTTAACATTTTGTGTTACTTCCACTTTAACATTATCAAGATATTTTTGGTCAGATTCGTATATGGCGCACGCAAACGAACAATCTTGCCAAACGAGAATTCCTAATTCGTCGCACAAGTTGTAAAACTCATCATCTTCGTATATACCGCCGCCCCATACTCGAATCATATTCATATTCGCTTTTTTCGCGCATTGTAAATTCATTGCGTAGAGTCCCAACTTTTTTCCTCTTGGAATAAAACTATCAATAGGAATCCAATTCGCGCCTTTAGCAAAGACTGGCACTCCATTTAACAAAAAATAAAATGTTTCGCCCCATTTATCGGGATTTCGCACTAATTTCAAATCTCGTATTCCAATTTTTTCGAATCTTTCATCTATTACAGCAGTCCCTTTTTTTAAAGTTAATGTGAGTTCGTATAGGTTTGGTGTTCCGAGCTCGTGAATCCACCATAATTCCGGTTGTTTTATGTCAAAACTTAAACTTGCGCTTTTTTTTTCGACTTTAGTATCCTTAATAACAAATTTTTGATTTGGCGGTTTTAACATTACTTCGATCGAAAATTCGCCATTTACATCATTATCTAGCTCAACTTGAACCTCTAAATTGACAAATTCAATTTTAATGCTCTCAATTTCCTTGGGATCAGCAATTTTGAGTGGATCTTTATTGTATTTGAAATTTTGAATTAAATAAAATGTATCTATTCTATTATTCTCGCATCCTATCAATTTTACTGGTTTCCAAATACCGATATCGGGTAATCGAGGTCCCCAATCCCAGCCAAAAGAATATTGAGCTTTTCTTAAAAACTGAACTCCTGGGATTGAGGAAGCATCAATTTTTAATACATGTCCGTGTTTTTTAATCTCTTCTTGAGCTATACGATAAGGACTTTGAATAAGCACTTTTAATTCGTTATTTTTACTCTTCAACAACTCTTTTACATTGTACTCGTAGTGTCGAAACATATTATCGGTGTTGTCCAAATGAGTGTCATTTAATTCAATTTTTGAGATCGTATCAATGCCATCGAAGCGAAGAATAATCCGATCGTACTTAAGCATCTCGTTTGAAACATCGAAACTGATGCTATATTCCCAATCTGATTTATAGACCCAATCGACAGCGTGTTCGTTCAATCCATAAAAAGGGTTTTCAATTATTTTATTATTAATTAATGCTTCAAAAACGGAGGATGGTACCTCCACATCAATTTCAACATCAATATTCTCGTCTTTAGTCTTTTTAACTAGACTCCAGTTTTTATTTAACTCTATTTCTTTCATTGCGATACTCACTAAAGCAAAATTTAGCACATAAAAAAAATTTTCTGGATTTTTTTCTTAGTCTTCCATTGTTATTTCAATAACCCATAAAAGCGAGGCATCCGCTATAATCGTTGATCCAGCTCCAAAACCACTTATTCCGCTGGTGATAGGCACTTGAGAAACATCTAAAAGAATCATTAAGATAAAAAACGCGGCAACAACCCCTAAGATCGGCCATTTTTTTACGAATACAGATAATCCTAATACGATTACAATCGTAATTACAGCGATATTTAAACCCAAAGAAAAGCTATTCGAAATACTTCCAAACCATATTACGAATGCACCTATTAATGGTTGCCTCAATTTTATTAAAACGAGTCCTCCAACAAACATACAAATATATATAAGAATAGGGATTATCTCTCCCCTATACAAAAGGCCCGGAAGCAAGGAAAACACGAAATGTACGACAAATAACGCAATTCCAATCGCGATTAACACATCTCTCGTAAACGGAATGTCGCTTTCGAACATCACTAAGTCAAGAATGATTAGAAAAATGTATATGCTCACTATTATTCCCGTGAAGCGGTATCCAATAAAGCCGATCCAAGAGGGAATATCAAACCCTAATGGATAGGAAACGAAGATATTTAGAAAAAAAAATATAATCTCAATGCTTAAAGCGTATAAAATGCCATAATCGTTCTCCTCTTCTAGTTTTGTGCTTAAAACTAAAACAACTATGCTTAAAATTAGGAGTATTGCGCCGTAACTCGTAAAGAGCGCGAAAAAAGAATATACAATCATTCCGATCGTACCGATAATGCACAACTTCGCAAAAAAACCGAGGTCCTTTAACTCGTCAAAAAATGTGTTCTCCATAGTTTTACTTTAAACCTTAAATATTTTAAAACTTAGTTTTTAATATCAAAAAATACGATTTTTGAAAATGAATTCAATCGAAAGAGTTAAAGCAGCGTTAAATTTTAATGTACCCGATAAGGTACCAATTTGGAAAGCGTTTGGAAAGAGCGATGTTTTCATGATGGCGCGAATTCCTTCTATGAAATGGCAACCGGGACATTATGAAAATGAAAAGGGGCTTTTCCCCCATCTTGCTGATGATATAATTTATAAATCTAAATTATGGATTTGGGATAGGCCAGAGTGGGCGAAAGATCCCAAATATCGTAGATGGATTAAAATTTTCCCTCGCGAAGAAATCGACGAGTTTGGAACCATTTGGAAACGCGGCGGCATTGATACGATGGGTCATCCCGGAAGTCCCACGCTGCTTGATTATAAAGATTTAGACGATTATATTCAAAAATATACTCCAATCCTTGACGATAAGAAATCTTACGAAGTTTTCATCAAAATGAGTAAATCAATTGGAAAAGAAAAATATCGTATGGCGTACCTTGAGTTAGGGCCTTTTCAAATGGCTAGTCAAATGCGAGGTTTTAATACTTTTCTAATCGACCATAGAAAACATAAGGAAGAAGTTAAGAGATTACTGGCGCATACAACCGAACAATACATTAAAATGGAGAAAATGTACATTAAATTTGGATTGGATCCACATGGATTTGCGCTATTTGACGATTTAGGAGAACAACATGGACCATTTTTTAGTCCTAAAACCTTTAAAGAGTTCTATGAGCCAGTCTATCGTCCTTTATTTGAGACAGCCCACGAACTTGGTTGTGAATTTCACTTGCATTGTTGCGGAAAAATCGATCATATTATGCCCCTATTAATCGAATGGGGATTAGACGCAATAGAATTGGACAGCCCCCGCATGACTGGTTATCCTGATCTAAAACAATTTAGGGGAAAACTTATGATGTGGGGGTGCATTAATATCCAATCGGTATACACGCAAGGCACGCCTGAAGAGTGCGAGAGAGAAGTATGGCACATGGTTCGAAATCTCGGCACTTCGAAAGGTGGTTTTGGTGCATATTTTTATCCGCAAGATTATCATATTAAGGCTCCAAAAGAAAATGTACACTCTTTCGAAGAAGGTTTAAAAAAATATGGTGATTACTCAAAAATTCCAGCTCATTGGTGGGAGCATCCCACAGTTGAAGAGTGGGAAGATAATGTAGTACCTTCTTTGCCACCATCATAAATATCAATTAGTAAGCGATTTTCGAATTGTCTTTATTTCTCTCTCCAGACATAAAAACCCTTATCAGATTTAACTCCTAATTCGCCCCTATCGATCATATCCTTAAGGGCTTGTGGTGGTTTATCTTGAGGATTCCCGCTATCGTTATAATAAGACATCTCGATGTCGTAAACCACATCTAAACCCACATTATCCATCATTCTGAATGGTCCCAATGGCATGCCAGACCAAATTTTCCACGCTTGATCGACCGTTTCGATGTCAGCGTGACTTCCAGCCCATATCTTTAGACACTCCTTTTTAACAGCGTGCCAAATTCTATTGAAAACAAAACCTAAACATTCTTTCTTAACCACAAGTGGCACGCAATTAATGCTCTCTATCCATTTTTTTCCCGTTTCAAAAGTCTCGTCGCTCGTTTGTGTCCCCCTCATTATATCGACCATATTGCTTGACTGGATTGGTTGATAAAAATGAAGATTCAATACTTTATCTTTACGCGAAACTGCATCTTCGATTTTAGAAACTGGAATTGACGAGCTATTTGTTGCAATAATCGCGTGAGGCGGCGCAGCTTTATCAATCTCTGTAAAAATCTCTTTTTTAAGTTCTAAGATCTCTGGAACTGCTTCAATTACTAGATCTACATCTTTTACTGCACTAGCTAAGTCATCGTGATAAGTAACGCTTTTTAATACCTTATCTTTTTTTCTCCTTTTTGCTTTTCTCATAGACTTCTTAGCTTGTTCTAAAGCAGCGGGATCAATATCGTAAAATCGGATACTATATTCAAATATTGCTGCTTCTACGGCAATTAATTGCCCCATATGACCCGCACCTACAAAACTAACAGTATTAATTTCAATAGTCATTTTTTTTCTCCTCTTTAGAGAAATTCGTTAATTCTATATAAATAGCTTATTTCTGCTTACCAGCAGTTGGATTCTTGTCCATACAAGGAACATCGAACTGACAAAAAGCACATCCCACTGGAAACCAACCCGGTCGTAGTTCGTGATTTATTCGACGGGAGGAAGGCTTCAATATAGACCCTATTCTGTCCCTCAATTTCCTCGCAACTTTCTGCCCATAATAGAAGCATTTATTTTTATCGTGCCCATTTTCCGTAATAGCGCCGCCTGGACATTTCTCTTCGCATTTTCTGCATGTTCCTTCACTGTAATATAGACAGTTTCCGTAGGGGTCTTCGTGTCTTCTTGGTGTTACTTCAAAGGGTGCGTCAGTAATAAACGAGGTAAATCGTACATTACAACCCACCTCCGTGATAAAACCTTCGTGTAGGCTAAATGTTCCTAATCCAGCAGCATAGGCAGCATGACGTTCGGAAAAATTCGAATAGAACCTTCCCCTGGTATAAATAGAAAAATTTTCGCTGAGCATTCCTGCAGTTGCGTTGTATCCTAAATCTTGAATATATTTTATAATTCTTCGTAAGAGATCGAGCATGAAAGGATTTGCGTAGTTTCTACCCACCGAATAAATTTCTGCTGGTATTTTTTTTACCGTTTTGCTTACTATGCGAATCTCATCGACAAACGGACAAACAATAGAGACAACGCGAAGCTTGGAGGCTAGCCCTTCTTGATTAGGTAAGCCGTCAGCTAACCACAGCTCAGCTGGAGTATAATGCTCTGGGCCTACCACTTTTTTATATTTCTTATATAAATGATCATCCCCACTTGAAACTCCAATAAACGGCGTTGAAAAAATCCTTCCGCCTCCATAATTTTCATGAAGTCGATTTAGTTCGTTCCTAGCAAATTCTTGTTCCAAAAATTGTTGAAATTCTTCATTCATAATCGGTACCCTCGCTTTTCTTCAATTTAATTAACCAAAGATATACGCAACTAATCGAGTAAAAAAAACCCGCTGAAACTAAACATATCGTGATTATCATTGGATTGGCTTGATTTGGTCCCGTTAAAATCAACCCAATTATAATAGAACCAATTGCTGGTCCAATCGAACCAATAAAAGTGCTTAATCCAAAGTAAGAACCAGAAATTCTATATACTGTCTGTGTTTTATTCATCCCTTCAATTTTATCTGCAGCTTCCTCTATTAAAGCACTTATTAATGGACCCGAAAACAGTCCATATCCGTAAATTGAGCCCAATATCGTACCAAAAGTAATTACAAAGAGGACAATTTTAAATTCAAAAGATAATATTTCAATCAGAAATACCAATTCACAAAAGGACGCTATTGCCGAAAACGCTATACATAAAGACGCTGTTTTAACTAGATCGTATTTTTTCAGCGCATATCGCCAAAATACATACCATGCGAATTTACAGACGGTTGAGACTGCGATATAAATAAAATATAGAGGACCAATAAACAATAAAACATAGGTTATAAAAGGAATGATTACGATTCCAACGATCTTGTTAGATACAGTCATATGCAAAACGGCATATATGTATCTTCTATATTTTTTATCTCTAACGGGATCAATCATTTGTTGAAAGGTGTCTCGAATCGTTCTTTTTTCTTGCTTAGTATTCGAAGAAATCTTGTGAAAGGATTCGTCTACAGAAAAAAAAGTGATAGTTATTGAAATTACCGCGAATAACGCAAATCCTGTTCCCACGATAGGTATGTAAAATAAAATTATTTGCCCCGAAGGATCCCACCACTTAACATTTTGAGGATCTGCTAGAATGCTCTGAACTATTAAAGGAATTAATATAGACAAAATTGACGCAATTATCGTTAAAATTGTGCCTACAGCAGCAACTTTTTTTCTATTTTCCAAGGTTTGTGATTGTTCTGGAAGCATCGAAGCGTGTGCAACTAAAACAGAAGTGCCCGATACACCTTTAACGATTAAGACAATCCATAAAAAAACTGCTGTTGGCCAATGGAAAGAATTATTCTCGGGACAATAAGTTGGTGGGAGCCACAATAAAATGCCTGTTAAAAACCAAATTGGAAGAGCATATAATAGGAATAACCTTCTTTTCCCCAACTTTCCCGGTTTTTTGTTATCAATCATTACTCCGAATACGATAGAAGAAAAAGCGGAAATGATCAATTGAACCGTAACTCCTGTTGATACGAGAATTGAGTCCAGATTGATAGTATATACATAATATTGGAGCATAAATACGCTTTCTAATAAAATCGCTAAATATAATCCAAAATATCCTAGATTATATCCCCATAATTTAAACCCATGCAATTCCCGAGGTGAGTCTGGCTCTTCCATAATTATATGCTCTAATTCTTAAAATTTAACCTTGAGATCTTATTTTCTAATTTAAAGATCGTTAAAAAAAATTACGAAAAATCAACTAAGATGTTGTTTGATGAAATTCCAAATTATTTCATTCGTTTTATCGGGAATTTCATTGTTGAATCCATGTCCTAGCCCTTCGAGGATTTCTAATTTAGAATTTGGGATCTTGCTGTGAAGTAAAATAGAATGTTCTGCTGTTGGGATTATTCGATCTTTTGTTCCTCCAATAATTAGAGTTGGGTGGTTAATAGTTTGTAATAAATTTGAAGTATCGTGATTGGAAATCGCAGCAGCTTGATTGACTATATCTTGAAGCCTTGTTGCATCTATTACAAACTCATTTTTTAAAGCTTCGTATAAATCATTATCTTGCTTTAGTCTTTTTATAAAGGTACGAGAATACAGGTTTTTTGCTTTAATCATGAATTGCTCTTCCAATTCGAATTGCTCCATCAATCTAAACGCTTCTACAACTGGAGTTGGATCGTATTTCGCACTTGTAGCACATAATATTAGCGTTTTGACTAAATCAGGATATTTAATCACAAAATGTTGTGCGATCATTCCCCCCATAGAAATACCACATAAATGGATTTTCTTCTTAATATCAAGGTGTTCTAAAAAATTTTTAATATCTTCTACGAACATTTCCATGGTATAAGGATAGTCTGGCCTAGAACTCTTTCCAACGCCTCGATTATGAAAGATAATTAAATTCATTTTTTCTTTAAAAAAGGGCACTTGGAAAGTCCAACTCATTTTACTCCCTAATCCGTTCACCAAAATTAAGGGCTCTCCCTTCCCTTCATTAATGTAAAATAACTCTAAATCGTTGTATTTAAAGATTGGTATAAAAATTCACCGAATAAGATTTCAATTAATCGTTTAACTCGTTAATTTTTATTTGATCTTTTAATTTCACTTTGGGATTTATAATCATTACTTTTTTTCTGGTTGCCTAATTTTCCAAATCCTCTTAAGATTCCTAAAAAATCCCATAAAAAACATGATCCTAATTGAGATTTAGTTTTGGATGTACGATTCTTATTTTCCTTCGAATTAACGGAGAATTTACTGTTCTATTGTCGTTTGAACCTTTCTACTATGATAGACTTTGCGTATTGATATCGTGAGTACCCATACATTAAAAATAGCTAGCATAAACCATTCTATTACTGGAATCCAAGTAATAAGTGTTAAAAGAAAAACTCCCGCAACTATAAATCCCAAGTATGCGTAGAATTTTGAATAATCTGAATTTTTTAAAATAACAACGCTATAAAGCGTACAATATAAAAAGCCACAAATCCAACTGATTGATGCGAATAATCCATGAAATGCTAGCGAAAGAGTATTACCCTCAATTGCTGGAAAAACACCGATAAGTGATAACGAAATGCATGAAAGGATTGCTATAATAAAAGCCGATTTTTTTAATCTTTTATCGATTGGCGCGCTTTTGATGGAACTATTAAGAGATATCGCAAATGGAATTCCCAATAAGCCAGACATTATCAGCCCAATATTAAAAAATAACCCCCCGGGTCCTGCACCTAAATCGCTTATCATTCTCTCTACGAAATTGTATCCTGGAAAAAAGATATAGGCAAGGACCATTCCTATTCCTCCAGCAACAACTGAAATAATACCGTATATACCATCCGGTAGTCTTTCAAACATCCTCTCCATTATCTTCCTAAGAATCTCGTTTCCTAACCCCATCTATAAAATCAAAAGTAAATTCTGTATATATATATTTTTCACATTCTAGCCGACTAGAACTTGGTAAAAAAAGTAATTAAAAAAAAAGAAATTAGGATTTTCCTTCTCGTTTTTGTTTTGCAATTAAGGCTTGTCTAAATTTCTCAAGCATCTTTCTTGGAGTCACCGGAGTCTCTGATCTCTCGTATCTTGGAAGATTTTTCTTTATTCCAAAAAGATATTTTGCTATATTTTTTAGATTTTTAACATCGTACCTGCCCATCATCGCAATGGTTTCCATTTGGGGGCTTCCTCCTCCATGTAAACCCGCAACTTGCAATAAACCAGCAATATCAGAGCATCCAAGGCATTCTAATCCCTTAAAACATTTTAGAACATTTATTGGTTTTACTCTAGGATTTCTCTGCATATATTTCATGGCAAGTTCTCCGACTTCTTTATTATAAAATGTTTCGAGGAAAGGTAGCGTAGCCATTAAGCCACCAGCTAAATCCGCTAAAATTTTATATTCGTT
>JAHQWX010000013.1 GCA_029856375.1 Promethearchaeia archaeon
AGCTTATCCACTTCCTTCGAGTCCCCACTATAATTCTAAATTAGACAATCCTTCGCTGGTAAATCAAACGATCCTTGCGGCGTTAGAAGAAGGGCTTAGGGCGATCACGAAGCTTCAAAAAAGAGGGGGATTCCCAATGTGGGTGAAATTAGATGGAAGCGCTTTTTATAGCGACCGTGGATTTGGTTGTCCATTATTTGAAGGCGAATTCTCCTTACAGGGTGGAACAGCGCTTTTAGGTGGATTGTTCATAGAAATGTATCAACTCGAGCCAAATCCCGTTTATTTGCAAGTAGCCCAAGACGCAGCAGACGCCCTCGTTGCAGTCCAAGACGAAATCAACGGCGGTTTCTATTACGATGGCAGACGCTACATAGATGGGAGGGGTTACCAACCACACCCAAGGAACACTGCTCGAGTAGCGGTATTAGACGACGATGTTATGCAATCTTGTATGAGGTTGTTGTTAAATGTTTACGATATTACGAAAAACGAAACTTATTTGGACGCGATTGATAAAGGATTTGACTGTTTATTTGCTATTGAAAAACCACAAGGAGGTTGGCCGCAAATGTCTAATTATCCTCCCGATGTATTTCGCTCGTATGTCACATTAAACGACGACACTTTAAAGGATGTGATTTTTTTGATGTTTAAAGCGAGCGATATGTTTCCAGAAGAAACCAAATACATGGATGCAGCCGAGAGAGCGTGTTTTTATTTAAAACGCGTTCAAGGGAATGGAGGTGCTTCCTATCAAAAGGGTTGGGCGCAACAATACGACGGTAACGATCAACCCGCATGGGCGCGCGATTTCGAGCCTCCAGCAATTTGTTCTCGGCAAACCGTGAGCGCTATGGAATGCTTGTTAGAAATGTATTTGCGAACGGGAAATAACTCTTGGCTGGAGCCGATTCCTAAAGCAATTGAGTGGCTGGAATTACCTAATACTACTATTATGTGGGAAGAAAACGGCATCAATAAGAGCGGGTATTCGCGGCTTTATGAGCTAGGAACGAATATAGCTATTTATGGCTACGATTTGGGAAAACCATTTTATTCCTACAAACCAATTCGTCCAGGCTACGGTTGGCAAGGTGATTTTGGAGTTGATGCTTTTATTGTTCGCTATAACGAGCTGGTAAATCGTGGCTACGATATCGCAGCCTTTCGCGCATATGAAGCATCACAAGCGACTCTCGCGGCAGCTCTTAGTTCTGCTCGAATGTATTACAAAACACAGACGCAAGATGGATTTTGGCTGAATAACGGTTACATTAGCGATGCTTCTTGTGCGGCTGGGTGCCAAGCTATGATGAATTATATAAAACTTGCTACATCTTAGCTTTTACGATATTTTTCGGGGTATTGATAATCTGGATTCGCCTTCTTTTTTTTAAACAGCATCCACTTGAAAAATTCGATTCCTTCTCTTGTACTCTTAATTCCTTGGCTTTTAAATAACGCATTTAGGCTTCTCAAGCTAAAGATTTTTTTTCTCTCTTGGCTGTAGGTTGTGTAAACTTCTTCAAATGGCTCAATTGATCGACTTTCTTTAACCTTTAACACCACATTGCTTAATCTCTCAACGCAAGCGTCCAAGACTTTTTCTCCCAATTCTTTAGACGCGTGTAAACGAGGATCCTTTCCAAATACGCCGTGTCTGATGCCTCTCTCAACGAAATTTAGACCTTCTGGGAATTTTTCTAAAGAAACCCAACTAGGATTTAAAGCCATAGTTATCGAAGTTTCCCAATGTGCCGCGTGATCTCCAAAGTACCCTAAATCTGGAACTAATTTTTGTTCCGGAATCCCAAGTGCAAAATAGTTATCAAACTTTTTGGAATATTTTCTCGAATTTTTCATTAACTGTTTTATTTGGGCCGAAGGATAATGGCCAGAAATTAAAATAACTATTTGAAATCCCATATCGTACGATTGTTTGAGTATATTTTTTGTCATTTTTTTGAAAGCGCGCTTCGAAAAGTGATAAGTAAAGGGAAAATTCATGGTACTGAACGCGCCCCAATTGACGCAAGGAAACAACACGCCGCCCGTTATTTCTACTGATCGCTTACATATTTCTATGACCTTTAGACTATCGACACCCAAGACGTTGTGAGGCCCATGCCACTCGATGCTTCCCATTGGAATATAAGCAATGGGGCTTTCTTTTATCATATCTTCAACTTCGTGAGGAAACGATTCTAAAATATTAAGATATTTAGCTACCATTTTTATCACACCGAATTAATACGCCTATTTTATTAAGCGTTTTTGGAATAAATAAAGGTTTGCGTATGGACTTGTGTTTCTATTGCTTTATTTATTTATTTATTTTTTAAGTACAAGGATTTTGCAATAGAATAAAAAGCATCGTCTATATTTTCTCCGGTTAATGCGGAGGTTTCAAGAAATTTCAGGTCTAATGCATCCGCCAATTTCGCTATTTCGTTTACTGAGATTCTTCGCTCGTTTTTTAGGTCGTTTTTATTTCCAATAACATATCCAATAATCTCCGTATCGCGATGAATGTTCTCTTTTATGTCTTTGTACCATTTGCTTACGCTATCGAACGATTTTAAATTTGTTAAATCAAATACTAGAAGAACCCCCCTTGAGCCAGAATAAAAATCAGTTCTCATAGTAGAGAATTTTTCCTGTCCTGCAATATCCCATAACACTAGCTGAACATGAGCATTATTAACCCGGATGGTTGTCTTACTCACATTCACACCTAAAGTTGGGAGGTATGTTCTTTTGAAAGCGTTATCTGTAAACCGCAGTATCATTGATGTCTTTCCAACACTTGGGTCTCCACAAACTATTACTTTGAATTGATATTTAACGGTTTCCTTTGATTCACCATTTCCCACTGGAAATTCTTTAGTAGCTTGCGTTGCCAGCTCTTTCGTCCTAAATTCTTCTAAAATATTCGTAACATTCTCTATTAAAGATAAAATAACTTTCTCTATTTTCTCAACACTTGGCTCGTTAGTTTCAATTTGGACTAATTGTTTAGCGATTTCGTTAAAAGCAAATTCTAGATCTTGGATATACTTATAAAAAATAATATCGTCAACTTCTCTAAATACCAAAGTAATTGCAGAATTCCCAACACCGCCCCGTTTTTTGTCGTCTTTCCACTGAAGGAATTTAATAATTCCTTTCAAGTTCATAGATGGGAAGGGAAGTATAATTACAGATTTTGGAATCACACCTTGTTCTGCGGTAAGAAGCGTTATCGTTTTTAAACCAATACTCATTCGCATTTCCTCCGACATTTCATAAGGAAACCAATAGAGTGGATTTGGTCCCAGATCCTCGTGAAGTTCCGTGTATATGGCTCCAGTAATATACTCTCTTTCCATACTTGAACGCTTCATTAAGTCCTATTATCTATTTAACGAAAGTTTATTTATTTACTTTTAGCTTTTAATCTATAATGGAAATAACGCTAAACACTTCTTGCATTTCTTATTTTACGAATTAACCCTACTTAATATGTATGTTTTTTTGATAAATAAAACTTTTTATTTTCAATTTTATTTTTATCCTTATCATTTTTATGGTAATAATTCATAACAGAGTGATTTTTTCTGGAGTACAGAAATAGAAGGCTTCTTGAAATTGTGAGCGGTTGTGGGTTCTTTATGTTATTCTTCTGGTTGCTTTCTTTAGAACCTCCATTACACTACCCTTTCATTTCACATTTTGTATATGTATGCACTTTGATAAACATGATGGTTTTTGATTTTAAGAATAAGTATTTGAATATAATAATGATATCTTCCATTCCAAATGTCTTGATTACAATGGTTGCCTTCCAGATTGCCGATGCATATTTTTCCATCGTAGTATGGGGATATTCATATTTGGATCACACTATTCGCAACATAAACATACATGGAGTACCCTTCGTTTTAGCCATCTATGTCATTCGCACCCAAAAAGAATTTAGCTTTACTTGGAATGAATATAAAACGATTTTAATTATATATATCTTGTGGTGCTATTTTCTCGATTATAGATACACCGATGTCGTTTATGGATTCCCTTATAAATGGTATTTGTTTGGAAATATTGTTTGGGATACTGTTTTTGTGCATTATTTCTTGAAATCAAGAAAAAAAAAATTATCCTTAATGGAAAAAAACATATAAAAATCCTAATTTTTATATAAATAGAATAAGTGTTTAAATCGCTATTATAAAAGACAATTGAGGTATTTCAGTTGGCTGACCTTGATAAAGTATTAGATAAAGCAATAGGTTTAATTGACGAAGGAAAATTCAAGAAAGGATTGGATACTGCGTTAGATTTATTTAGAAAGGAGGCAAATTTTCAGTCCCATGGATCTAAAATAATGAATGTTCTTATTGATGCTGGGAAAAAAAACCCTACGATAATTTTTCCCGAAATTGCGAAATATTTCAAATCCGGAGCAAATGACATAGCTAGAAAGAGAATACTCTCGCTTTTTAACATCTTCATTCAAGAAGGTATTAATGTGAGCGATCATGTCGTTAAAAACAAAATAGACGAATGGAATCCGTGGTTTTCCTTAGTCTTTATACTGCAAAAATCGAAGAATCAAGATTTAATGAAATTTGCTATTAATCTAACTTCAGTTTTCTACGAGCATAACAAGCTAGATTTTATTAAAAATTATAGGTGGCTAGCTCAAATTATTGGAACGGAAACAATTTACGCCGCCGAGTATAGAACTCAAATAAAAATTTTCGATTTTTTTAAGGAGATATGCTACGGAGATTCAACCTTTATCGATTTCCTTTTACCAGCAATTAAAAAATTATGGAAATCCGATGTATCTCAAGTAAGAATTGAACTTTTAAAAGCAATAGGCAATCTTAGCTTATATAATCTTCACAAGTTTGACGACTACATCTCAAGGATTCAAAAATTACTTGACGAGAAGAACTTAAATTTAAGGAGTTACATCATCCAAGCGTTAGGGCGATTTGGATTTGTTGATTACGAGTTATTGCAACCGAGATTAGAAAAGGTACTTAGAGTTACTTATTACCCACAATTAGTTCCTGCAATTGCAAAAGTCGTGGCGTTGCACATTCAAGAGCATCCCGAAGAAATTACAGACCTTATTAAGAAATTATTTGCTCAAAAGAAATATAAACAAGGTCTCGTTAGCCTCCTGGAAGAATTGCTCAAAATGTGTCCAAATAAAATTGGAGACGAATTAGTCGACTATTTAATATCTATAGAGAAAAGTAAGAAAATAGTACCGAAATTACACGATTTAAAAAATCTTACTAGACACTACAACTTATCCTTTAGGTTATGCCCTAGATGTTTTTCTGAGAATAATATAGACGATAAATACTGCGATCACGATCGATATCCATTAATACATGGGTTGCCATTGCCCCCACTAGAGGAATTACCCGAAGAGGAAGAGGTAGAACATTTCGAGGAAGGAATTAGAATTGCAGACGAGGAAGAAGAAGCGATTTTCGTTGAGGAATTAGACATGACTCCTGAACCAGTGAAAGTTAAAGAAGTAAAAGAAGAAAAAGAAGAGAAGGAAGTACAAGAAGAGCAAGGAGAAGAAGGGGAAACCGAATCAGAGAAAGAGAAAACTTAGTTCTAACTTTATAGAATTCAGCTATATAGATCCAATCTTTCTTTTTATCGTATTCTATTAGACCTTGTTTTTCCAATTTATCTAAAGCTCTTTTAAGCCAGTGATCAGACGTGTTAGTAACTTGCTTTAAATCGTTATAGGTTCTTTTTTCAACCCTTATTAACGAGAGTAATACTTTCTGAGTTGTATTTAGTTTAGCCGTTTCCATAAGCGAGAGCAACTTGGTATCGATTTCGTGTATTAACATTTTCAATTCTGCAACCTCATCCGCAAGTTTTCTTATTACTTCGTCTCTCGTTTTAAAAACTAAAAAGCTCCTTTCATAAAAATCCTGCAAAACATGTTTTCTATTTTTTTCGTCTGTTACTGCAAGTTGATCGTCGATTTCTTGCAACAATTGAACGAAATCTTGTCCTTCTTCGTATTTATCTAATTTAATTACGGTAATGATTTCAGTTTCTTCGTTATAAAAGCTTATAGAATTCCAATCGCTTTCCTCAGTAATTATGTAGCTCGTAGTGAAATTATGACTTATTTGAATTTGCTGAACGGTATTTTCTGGGACATCCATATCCTCCGGAACGCTTAATGAAACGGCACCTCCGTGAATAGCGTCCCATGTTATCAAACAAATTCCATGTGGCATTTAAATCAATATTGGAGAGTTAATTACTCAATGATAAGTGTAAAAAATATTTTACAAGCTATTAAATAGGTATTATCCATAAAAATCTATTGTATTATTACCATATTTTTGATTTTAATCAATATCCAAGCGAAAGAAGTTCATTGCGTTTTTGATGGTTTTTTCGCTTACTTCTTCTTGCGGGATATTGTGTGTATATGCAATTGCCGCAATGGAGTATTTAACATTAGATGGTTCGTTAATAGGCCCCCTTAGAAAAGGATGCTGATAATAAGCGTCCGTTTCGGTCACTAAAGAATTTAAAGATGCTCGTTTTGTAACAATTTGCCATCTCTCGAAGCTGTACGCTGAACTAGGGACGGATAATGTAAAACCTTGATTTGATAATAATGCACCGTATTTCTCTGGTCCGGAGAAACAGTGCCATATGACATTTTTAGGAACAATGCTAAATTCATTTAAAATGTTTAGCATTTCTTTTGTTGCGCCATCATCCTTATTAAATCGGTGTTTTGGATGCTCTCTATCGAATTCATGTTTAGCTGCATTCCGCACATGC
This sequence comes from Promethearchaeia archaeon, assembly GCA_029856375.1. Lineage (GTDB taxonomy): Archaea > Asgardarchaeota > Lokiarchaeia > Sigyniarchaeales > SOKP01 > 6H3-1. Next base: position 6,829 of record JAHQWX010000013.1, read on the forward strand.
AGGATATAAGGCTTTTTCAACTCTTTAGTTATTTCAAATACTTTTTTTAATTCACTAATTTGCTTGTTTCTCTTCTCTAGAGTCTTAGCGTGATGGAAGTCGAGTCCCACCTCTCCAATTGCTAAATAATCATCAGGATTCGATTTTATATAAGCGATCCATTGTTCCCACTCCTTACTGTATTTATCTTTTGGTGTATAAGTTACAGTTTGAGGCGCCCATCCACATGTAAATCCAATACTTTTTTTATCTTTTATAAAATCGAGAACCAATTTTAAAGTCTGAATGTCAATAGAACACGTGATTAAATACTTGCCCCCTGATTCAAAATACCTTTTGTATTGTACCTCGTCTGGAGGTAGTTTATCATTTTTAGGCCGTGGAAAAGGAATATGCGTATGAACATCAATAAATTCTATCCCTTCTTCAGGCTCGGGTATTTTAATTTTCTTGGCCATAATACGTGTAATTTTATATTTTCTTATGTAAATTATCACGATAAATCAATAAAAATATAAGGAATTTCGATAATAGATTTAATTAGATAAAAAATATGCCGCTTTATTACGTTTATATTGTAGAATGCGTAGATTCTAAAGGACGCCATCAATTTTATACTGGATATACCAAAGATTTGCAGAGAAGAATTTTAGAACATTCTACCGGGAAAGGAGCGAAATTTTGTCGAAATAAAGGCATAAGGTTAAGATACTTCGAAACTTTCTCAGAACAAGGAGAGGCAATGAAAAGAGAGCTGGAAATAAAGAGATTTCCAAGGAAAAAGAAAATTGAATTAATTAATACTGTTGAAATCTAGGTGTTTTTCTTTGGAGATATCAAATTTTTTAATCATTCTAGTTGGTCTCCCAGCTTCGGGTAAATCTACATTAGCAAAAAGTTTAAAAGAGCAACTAATTGAAAAATTTGGGGTTGTTGAGGAACAGGTTTCGATTATTGATCCAGATCTAATCAGAAATTATTTTGTAAAAAATCTAAATGAGTTCGATTACACGCTTGAGCCCAAAATACGAGTAGAAAACTTAGAGAATGTAGAAAAAGAGCTTAAAAACAATAAATTCGTAATTAGTGACGATTTAAACTATTATCGTAGCATGCGACACGATTTGAAATCGATCGCTGTAAGAGTAGGCGTTCCATATTTTATAATTCACTTAAAAACTCCCATATTAACTTGCTTAAAATGGAATAATGAACGTGGAACTCCAATTCCTGAAGATGTAATATATAAGATTAACGAAAAAATGGACAAGTTTGATCGATATAATTGGGATTTTCCCGTATATTCCATTGATTTAAGCGCCGTAGGTGATATTGACGAAAAATCTCAAGAAATTTTAGACACCATTAATATGAATTTACAGTTAAAGGCGAAAACCGCCGAAATACCAAAAAAGAAAGAAATCGAGGAGAAAGTCGTTAGTAGAAATGAAGAATTAGACCTACTCACTCGTAAAATTGTGTCTAAAATAATAAATGAAAAAGGAATCTCGTTAGATACTAAAAAAATAAGTAAGCTAAGAAAAAGATTTCTTAAGAAAAATGTTGAGTCATCTTTAAGTAACGACGATATAGCGGAGAATTTCAAAAATTTCATAGAAAACGAGTTGAAAAACTTAAGAAAATAAGGGGAAAAAATTAAATTCTTAAGATTGTTCTAATTTCTTAAAATTAGGAGATTTTTATTAAGAGTAATTTTTATATCTCGATTTTTAAATAAAATAAATAATGTTAGAACTTGGTTTTCAAGATGTCCGAATATTTAAACGAATCTTCATTAAGAATTGAACGCTTAGAGAAGGAAAGAAGTGGTAGAAGCCTATGTTATATCGACGCTGAGATCGTTAAAAAGATGGGGCTTGTAACCGGGGATATAATCGAAATTTTCGGCAAGAAAAACACCGCAGGGATAGTAGTTTCATCAAATGAAGATAAGGGTAAAAATATAATAAAAATTGACGGATTGCAGCGTCTCAATTGTGGTGCAACGATTGGTGAATACGTTAAAATTAGAAAAGCAGAGGTTATCGAAGCTAAGGAAGTCGTATTATCACCAACAAGACCCGATGTAGACCTTAAAAGACAAGCTGACGCTATAAAGACGAAATTAATAGATAAACCAGTCGTTATCGGGGATATTATTAGTGTTATCGGTTCTTATAGAAGATCCTCTTCGGAAGATCCGATGCAAGAATTTGCAAAAATGTTTCCCTTTATGAAAGGTCAAATGAGAGGTAGAGGTACTATTGGTCAATTGAGATTAATAGTTGATAGTACCGACCCAGCAAATAGAGTTGTAGGAATAACAAGACAAACAAAAATCAAAATAAATAAAAGAGTGGCTCTGTTGAATGTATCGGGTGAGATTGTAACTTACGACGATGTTGGTGGTCTAAGCGAAGAGATCCAAAAAATTAGGGAAATGGTCGAGCTTCCAATCAAACACCCAGAGTTATTTCACAGATTAAACATCGATCCTCCTAAGGGAGTTTTACTATATGGACCTTCTGGGACGGGGAAAACATTAATGGCAAAGGCAGTCTCCCAAGAGTCAAGCGCACACTTCATAACAATCAACGGACCTGAAATAATGAGTAAGTTTTATGGCGCGTCTGAAGAGAGGTTGCGAAATATTTTTAGAGATGCCGAAGAAAAGGCCCCTTCTATTATTTTTATTGACGAAATCGATTCTATAGCCCCCAAACGCAGCGAAGCCATGGGAGAAGTGGAAAGGCGAGTTGTTTCCCAATTGTTGTCTTTAATGGATGGGTTAGCAGGCAGAGGCGAGGTAATATGCATTGGAGCGACTAATCGAATTAATAGTATCGACGAAGCTTTAAGAAGACCCGGGAGGTTCGATCGCGAAATTGAATTTCATGTGCCAGATAAGGAAGGAAGAAAAGAAATTTTTCAGATTCACACTCGAGGAATGCCTATGGAAGTAGACATACGCATCGAATATTACTCTGAAATTACATACGGCTTTGTAGGTGCGGATATTATGGCAGTATGTCGAGAAGCTGCAATGTACGCTCTGCGAAGGATACTACCTGAGATTAATCTTGACGAACCAATCCCTCCCGAAATCATCCAGAATTTGAGTATTCGAGACGAAGATTTCATACGCGCGATTAACTCAACAGAACCGAGTGCGATGAGAGAAATTATGATCGAAATGCCAAACATAAAGTGGGAAGATGTCGGAGGTCTTGAAGAAATTAAGGAAGAACTAAAAGAAGCGGTTGAGTGGCCATTACACTATTACGAGCTATTTAAAAAAGTGGGTATAAGGGCTGTCAACGGAATTTTATTATTTGGTCCTCCGGGATGCGGAAAGACTTTATTAGCCAAAGCCGTTGCCACAGAAAGTAAGTGTAATTTTATATCAATCAAGGGTCCGGAAATATTTTCGAAATGGGTTGGTGAAAGCGAGAAAGCGATTCGAGAGATCTTCAGAAAAGCTCGGTTATCTTCACCGTCAATAATATATTTCGACGAGATTGACGCTATAACTTCGGGAAGAGGTCACATTGAAGGTACGCATGTATACGAATCCATAGTGAACCAGATTCTGGTTGAAATGGATGGATTGGAAAAGCGAGAAGGAATTGTAGTTATTGCGAGTACGAATCGACCTGATTTAGTTGATCCCGCATTATTAAGACCTGGAAGATTTGATCGTCTTCTCTATTGTCCTTCCCCAGACATTCAAAGTCGCCTGAAAATTTTAGAAGTCCACACAAAAAACATGCCATTAGCACCAGATGTATCGTTAGATAAGATAGCTGGTCAAACGGAGGGATATAGCGGCGCTGATTTAGAAAATTTGGTAAGGGAAGCTGGCATGCAAGCGATGCGAGAAAAAATGGAAGAGTTTGAATTAGTTGAATGGAAGCACTTTGAATTCGCGATGGGAAAAGTTAAATCTTCCTTACCGCAAGATATTGTTAGCAGATACGAGGAACTAGCTAAGCGGATTACCAGTTCAAGAAATATTAAAGAATCTCAAATAGATTTTTATAAATAATACTCTTGTTTTACTTGTGTTTATCGCTCAATTCCTAATTTTTTAATTATATTAAGAACTCATTTCTCACATGTTTGATTATATTTTAAGTGACGAAGCTAAAAAGCATAAGGAAAGAGTTCGCACATTTGTCAGGGACGAGATCCCTCCCTCTTTATTGAAGCAGATGGATAGAAATGAAATTCAATACCCAACTGAGTATTTACAAAAATTGGGAGAGCATAACCTTATATGTTGTCGAGTTCCTGTAGAATATGGTGGTCGCGGACTTAATTGGGAATGTGAGGTTGTGGGGCTCGAGGAGATTGGAGTCCTGGGAAGCTCTCTTCCGTGTTTATATTCATTACCAATCATTACTGGAGAAGCCATGAGTATGTTTGGTTCAGAATACCAAAAGCAGAATTACCTAAAACCTATGTGTGAAGGTAAAAAATTTACCGCAGAAGCGTTAACTGAACCAAGAGGAGGATCTGATTTCTTCGGTGCTACATGTAGTGCAATAAAAGAAGGAGACCACTACATTCTAAATGGAGAAAAAAGATTTGTAGTTGGTGGGGAAGGTGCTGATTTCTTTTTAACCTATGCGAGAACTAACACGGACCCCAAAGCGGATCCAAAAACAGCGCTTAGTTTGTTTATCGTCGATAAAACTGAGGGTGTTAGCACAGAGTACCTATTCGGTTTATTAGGCACTCGAGGTGGAGGCGCAGCACGGATTAAATTTTCAAATGTCAAGGTTCCAAAGGAAAATCTTATTTTGGGAGAAGGAGCTGGTGGTAAAATCTTCTATCAAATGATGGTGCCAGAGAGGTTAACGACCGCTGCGGGAGGGTTAGGTTCTGCTAGAACTTGCCTCCATATTGCCACAAAATACACCACAAGAAGAAAAGCATTTGGTCAAGAAATTAAAAACTTCCAAGGAGTAAGCTTCAAAATTGCAGATAGTATTACTCTATTGGATGCAGCAAGATCTATTGTTCTCAATACCGCGAGATCAATTGATGCTGGAGCACCACCCGCCTTACAAAGGAGATTAGTATCTGAATCCAAAAAATTTTCCACCAAAGCATGCTGGAAAGTAATAAATAACGCTATGCAGGTCATGGGAGGTATTGGGTATACTACGGTCTATCCCATAGAGAGGATACTGCGGGACAGCCGAATCGGCGAATTATGGACTGGAACTACCGAGATCATGAATCTCATTATCCAACATGAATATTACAAGGAAATTATAACTGAAAAATGGTTAGATCGGGATGTAGAACAAGACGCTCTTGACAGCGATGCAGTGGAGGAGAAACACTACGGATAAAAGTAACGATAAAACAAAGTAGTTTTTACTAAATACTAAATTTCTCCAAATTTCTTCATTATATTAACGACCAATGTCGTGAAAGCTTGATTTACGTTCTCTCCCGTTTTTGCGCTAGTCTCAATAAAGTCAGCAGCTTCGATTTGGTCAGCAAGTGCTTTACCTTTTTCTGTGGAAACTTGTCTCGAATCTAATAAATCCACTTTGTTCCCAATTACAACATAAGAAGCCATTGGTTTCGCGTTATTTTTAAAATCAGTAAGCCACACATTTGTTATACTATCGAGTGTCTCGTTTCTGGTTACATCGTACATTAAAAACGCGCCCAAACACCCTTGATAATATAAAGAGCGAACCATCTCGTACTTTTCTTGACCAGCTAAATCCCATAGAACTAGTCTACAATGGTATTTCTTTCCCTCGTGTTCGAAATCGATATCTTTTCTGAGCAAGTTTGCGCCGAGAGTAGGTCTATAATCTTCCTCGAACGCGTTTTCGATGTATTGGTTGATTAACGAAGTTTTACCAACAGCACTATCGCCGCATAAACAGACTTTAATCACATATTCTTTTTGTTCGCTCATTGTTGATTTACCAATTTATTATTTAATTATTTGTTCTTTTAAATATTAATTTTTATTGGTCAATTAAGGATATCCCCACTAAGGGTCGCTAGCCTTTTCAATAGCGTTTTTCTATCTTATTTTATATTATATAAACCCCTTAATTCTTAAAATTAATATCAATTAACCTATAGAAAAATATAATTGTGCGCGATTTTTCTTAAGTGCTTACCTCGTAAAAGATGTACGTGTTTAATGGTTTTTAAAGATTCGACGCTATAATTTTCGATTGGGAAAAAAATAATTTCGCGGTTTTTTCTGGAAGCAAGGTTAAAATAATAAGAGCGAGGTGGTTTCTTAGCCATATAAACGATGTATTTTTCCCTTGAGTAGAGAATTCCAGCTTTTAACAATCGCTCCGCTTTAGTTTCTACATTTTGATATTCGAAATCGAAATATTTATCCCAAACCGGTTGAAGTCGACCTGGGGGAAAAATAGTCAATAATCCTCCAATTTCTACATGAGATATGCCTGGACCAATTAAATAATCACCTGGTTTCACAGTATATAACGCCATATCGCTTTCTTTATCGTGTTCTGCCCACCAGGTTATTTTAAATGGGTATTTTTCTTCATCTCCAATATCTTCGTCGAAAATAACAATTAATGTATCAATTTTGCCGATTAAAGGGCGCTCATTTCTAACATAAATCTTTCTTTCGATTGGCCATTTTCTAATAGTTTCTTTTATGTCGATTCCATCTAGTAATGAAGATTTAAACTCTTCGATGACTACATTT
>JAHQWX010000349.1 GCA_029856375.1 Promethearchaeia archaeon
ACCAAATCGGCGGATCTGGAAAACCCACTTTTAGGAGATCAGGTATCCAAAAAAAACCCCAAATACACAGAGGAAGCCCAAATAAGCTAACAATCATTAAAAGCCTACTTTTATTTTTTGATTTTGTTTCGTAATATACTGCTATTAGTATTGGAACGAACGCTATCCACGCTAAAAGCCATCCAAATTCAAAAGGTGGAAGACTTAGCAAAAACAATACGCCGGATAATATTGCTAAGCCCAATCTTAATTTAGGACTTTGTGTTATGTCGACCATTATTTTCATCTTGTGCATTATTTAACTGATATTTTAACTTTTTTGTAGAGTAATGTAAAAAATATAGAACCTTGAAGTTTTTAATCATTATGCAAAAAATTTTATGAACTCCCAGCAATGATTTTTTAATAAAAAATACTTTGCAACTAAACGAATAACATTAAAACTATTTCTTAATCTTAAATTTAGAATTAGTTCAAGAACCTTTTCAAGCAGATCTATAAATTTAGTGTTCCTTTTAGAAGATTCCTCTTATAAGAATTTTGCTATGCTATCAAATAAACCAAATATATGATCAATATCAGCTTCCTAAAAATGCTTCAAATTAAATCTATAAATCTTGGCATATTTTCAATATCTAAATACATCGTTTTGATAAAAATGTAAAAAATTGTAGTTCAATTTATTTATTTTTATCATTGAATTTTCTCAAATGTATAAACAATTATATTAGTTAAAGACAAATTCAAATATTAATTCTAGAAAAATATTAGAATATGAGCTAATGATGAGTGAAAAAGAAGATTTCAAACTTGAGATTTCCCAAGAGAAGGAAGTTAGAATATTAACGGGGAAGCAAATCGTTATTTTTAACCTTCCCAACATTGGATTTCAAGCAATGTTTGGATTATTTCAGAGTTTCCTATTGATTTTTTACATAAATATAATGGGGCAACCTCCAATCGTATTGGGTGTATTATTTAGCTTAGCTGTCTATGTATATGCAATAATGAATCCGATATGGGGATCGATTAGCGATAACATATCTACGAGATTTGGTAGAAAAAAGACGGTTATGTTAATAATGGGTCCAATTATGGCAATTTCATATATTTTAATTTGGCTTCCACCTATTCCAGACACGCCCTACGGGGTTCTTAACATACCACTTATTTTAAATTTTACACTATTTCTATATATTTTTAGAGTGAGTATAGCAGGATACCAGGCTACTTATTATTCGCTTCTTCCAGAAATAAGCACTGAAGAGACTAATCGGATAAGAATAAGCATGGTAGGGATGATAATGACGGTATTGGGAGTGGCAATAGCTATGTTGCTCCCAATATTCATAATGGGCGATATAACCGAAGATCTCCCCCCAGAAAATCCAGATTTCTTTTATCCAAATTCGCTTATTGGACAACAAATCTATCAAAATGCAATTCTTATTGGATTATTTGTTACATTAATTTTTATTTTGAGCTATGCATTAATTTTTTTCGGAATTAAAGAACCTGAAAAATCTATACAAGAAAAAAGAACTGCGCGTCAATTATTAAAAGATTTAGCCAGTCCTTTTAAAGATAAAAACTACACTTTACTTTTAATTGCATTGTTTTTCACATGGATTCCAATGATGAATTTACAATATTCGTTAATTAATTATGCGACGCTTTCTTTATCTTTAAGAGGAAGCGAGTTTCTCGTTTTTGGAGTAGTTCTACTTATGTCCGCGATAATATCTTTTGTTATATGGGATAAAGTTTCAAAAAAGATTGGACTTAAAAAGACTATGACAATTACTATGTCTCTCGCGTGTTTATCCTATTTCCTAAACATTATACTATTAATTCCTATGGAACATGTGTTTTTAGCAGCAATTGGAATTATTTTACTTAGCTTGAGCCTATCTGCGCTAGTAGGTACGATGATTTTTCCTTTAGCAATTGTCTCTTCGATCGTTGATCAGAAAGAATTTGAGACGGGTAAATCTGTTAGCGGAGCATATATGGGTTCTTTTAATATGGTCTTATCATTGGGAACGGGAACAGCAACACTGCTATTATCGCTTTTTCTGCAAGTATTAGGTGAAAACTTTGGTTCATCCTACATAATTATTATTTTGTTTGGTAGTATATTAGTTGTACCAGGGGTATTACTATTCCAGAGAGTAAAGGTTAAGAGTTCGTTAAATGCAAACAGCGAGTCAATTTAATATCTTATTGGATAATAAAATTAAAAAAATTATAAAAAAAGTTAACTCCCTAATTGTTTCTTCAATTGGTCGTTCAAAAACGCTTTTTTATCATCGGACGACTCCGGGCTTTTCCCGGTTTCTGCTCCTTCAGCCCGTTTTAAGAACTCAATTGCTAATACATTACCGTTTTCGGACAGAATTCTTGCCGTATAACCTTCTGCAAAGAACACGCCCTCGGGTATGGAGCTGATACGCTCAATAACCTTTTCAGTTTGTTTCTTGCCCAGAAAGGTTTGCACTTTCTCGATAACAGCGTAGGTTTGAGAACCAATTATTATCATTTCTCTCTCCCAGCCTTCCGGTATCGCAATTTCTTCGAGTTTTTGCATCACTTCCTTGTAATCGGTAGCAGGTTGGGAAATTTGAGATATCGATTCTTCTCCGGTATATAACGGTCCAATCCCGGCTTGTGCTTGAGGAGATACATCAATCTTCATTCCCTCTGCAGGAGATGGAGGTTCAAAAACCTGTTTTTGCATCAATGGATGCGTCTCTAATCCTTCTCTGTCGTCTTTTATTTCTTTCGCGATACCTTCAGAAGGAACTCCGCCAAGAACCTTAATTAGCTCGGGATCTTCTTCTCCTTCGTCAATGGGAATAACAGAATACATCATTCCTACTTGCCCTCTAACATCTTGACTTTTTTGAGCGCCTATGAATTTTCTCCTCACAGATGACTTCGCGCCTTTCCAAAGCCAAATGGTTTTGTCTCGATGTTCGCTGACAATAATATAGACTTCATCGGTTTCTAGAATATCTTTAATATCTTTTTCATCTTTTATCTCTACTGTCTCTCCGGTGTCTATAACTTTAAAGACTTGAACCATTTT
>JAHQWX010000350.1 GCA_029856375.1 Promethearchaeia archaeon
CTTAGTTTTATCTTGTTCTTGTCCAAGTCGAGACCAATACCCAATAAATCCTTCGTCATAGCATCCGCCTGGCGCAAAAACATCAGTATATAAATCCCATGGATCGTGTCTTGGGACTGATGCTTTTAAAGCTGGATGATTATTAGAACATATTAATTCAGAGGTCATTCCAGAATAAGAATTACCAAATGCAATTACATTTCCATCGGACCAAGGTTGTTTAATAATCCAATCAATTACTTCTTTCCCGTCTTTGATTTCTTCTTCAGAAACTGGATAAGGTCTTGTACCCATTGACGCTCCAGTTCCTCTAACATCTGTAAAAACAACAGCATAACCATGTTTCAAAAAAATTTTGCATTCTAATGGGTTTGCGACTGATTTCATTAGCCACTTAAATGGTGGCCGAAAGTCAATTGCTCTCCAATAGCGAGTTTGGTTAAGCGCTGTAGGAAATTTTTCGGCATCTGAAATTTTATCTGGGAGGACAATTTGAGCTGCGATTTTTATACCATCTCTCATCTCAATGTAAGCTGAACTCTCGTTATACCCCTTACGAATTGGTATCTGTTTAAGCTCTTTTTCAATATCGAGTGGAAATATTTCGTTCATTGTGATTTCCAATTTTTTTAGTAATTTAATTTTGAATTCTATCGATATAAATTTTGCCAAACTTTTTTACTAAATTCAAATTAATGGATTTATGAGCACTATAATCGATTTTTTTTCGGGAAATTTTGTATATTTAGAATTAGTTTTATGGATCTGTTTAACCTTTGGTGTCTGGGGGTTATTAATTTTTATTACTTACCGGATCTACATAAAATCTAACGAATATTCTATCATGACCGATACCATCAGCCATTTGGGAGCTTGGACCGAAGATAGAAATCCAAAAGGGTGGTATATATTCAGTATAGCGATGGCTTACTTGGGAGTTATGGCATTTCCTTTATTCATGTATTTTTTCAATAAAATATCTCTGATAAGCCCTTGGGGCGCTTGGATTGGATTTGTTTTAACGCTTATAGGGAATATTGGAATCTTCTCAATGGCACTAATCCCTGATAACGAAGAAGTACCAATGCCTTTTTCTAAAAAGCTTATGTACGATAAAGTTCATTTTCCCCTTGCAGTCGGATTATTTGCTTGTATTAGCCTTGGATTTCTATGGTACGGTGTAATAATTATTTATGATGGCGTTTTTGGAACAAAATTATACAACACAATACTACTTTTACCTCCATTTATTCTATTGTTATTCGTTCTTATTATGTTCTTTTATACTCAAATTAAGTGGCAAAAGATATGTAAGGTTGATGATACTAAAGACCCAGAGCAAGGAGAAGGGATATATTCATTTTCTCTATGGGAGTGGATTATTGCATTATCCTTATTCCTTGGAATGGCGTGGGTTTTGTTATTGATACCAAATTAATTCTTCATTTTCGAGTAAATTTGAAAATTTATTATACTCTTAGAAATAACTAGAAGATAACTAATAAAAAATGCTCACTGGTAAAAAAAATGGCTGAAACAGATTTTCTTGAAAAACTTGCCTCAGATTTAAAAACCGCATGTATTCAATCGATTGAATTAGGTAAAAGAATCGAAAATATTCTTGTGGAAACAAACAAAGGGTTTGAAAAGCAGGGAAAAGTAACAAAAAAAATCGCTCTAAGAATGTTTAAAAAAAATGCGGGCATGAAAATAGAAGAATGGATACAATACGCTTCTAGTACGATACCAGAACTGGAAAAATTTTCAAGTGCAGTGGAAAACGGAGATATAGAGGTTCAAAATCAAATAAAACCTAATCTTTTGGAGTATAAAGAAAAGCTTAGACATCTTTCTGACTATTACGAAAAGACGGCGGATCTAGTAAAGAAATTTTTGAAAGATCCCGAAGAGTTAAAGAATAGTCTTGAAGGCCTCAATAATTCAAGGAAACGAATTGATTTATTTATTCAAGTAATTCAATTAATAGAAAAAGAAACTTAACCTTGATTAAAATTAATAAAGATTTTCTAATTTTTTTATATTTTTATCTTAGAAATTGAAAATGTAATACGACGGTATATATGTTTTCTCGTGAAATACCTATTTCACGAGGCTACTAATATATCTAGATAATACATAAAAAACAGGCTTGTTTGTAATACCCCAAAGATACGCCTTTCTAAAGATAGAAAAGTATAATATACATTAGCAAAAATCGAATAATATATTATATAAATCGAAAAATCGAATAATGTAATATTCATAAGTATTCAGTATTAATTATCAATAATATAAATCATAAAAATTAAATTTCATAAAACAGAGATTATTGTTTTTTAGGTGAAAAATATGGGTCCGTATGACGATAAGGTAATGCCTCTGGGAGAAGCAGTGTCTAAGTTCGTCCAAGATGGAGACATGATTGTAGAAGGGAATTTTTGTCATGGTACTCCCTATGCAACTATTCACGAAATTATTAGGCAAAAGAAAAAAAATCTAATTTTTGTCGTCATGGCCGCTGTAGATCAAGTAGATTTAATGGTTTTTGGAAATTGCGTAGATAAAATAATCACTGCATATTATCATCGAGGCGGTGGTATAAGGTATCAAAGGGAGCTCGATCGAAGATTAAAAACCAAAACGATAGAATTAGAAGATTACACAAATTTCACACTCTCTGCTATGTTGAAAGCAGGGGCAACGGGGCAGACGTTCGCTCCGGTTTTAAAAGGGATTAAATATACCGATGTCTTTAATGTGAGGGCCTTTCTGGGCGATGACAAATTCAAATCAATTACCTGTCCTTATACAGGTAACGAAATTGTTGTTGCTCCTGCTTTGAATCCCGATGTGGCAATCGTTCATGTACAGCGAGCAGATAAGTATGGAAACGCCCAAGCGTGGGGGAGTGTATCTTATATGAAATGGGCTTGTCTTGCATCTAAAAAGATTATTGTTACTTGCGAGGAAATAGTAGAAAACGACAAGATTAAGCATTCTCCTTTTTTGACGCAAATCCCATCATTTAGAGTAAATGCAGTTTGTGAAGAACCTTGGGGGGGTCATCCTAGTAATT
>JAHQWX010000351.1 GCA_029856375.1 Promethearchaeia archaeon
AAAGAGGTGAGAATAAAAAAATGCAAGCATCTAACATGCCAATTTTTAGGGAATTTCCTTTTAGAGACAAATATGTTAGGTTGTATGGAGAAATTAAATTTGGAGAAATAGAAAATACGTGGGTTGACGATTTCGAAGATTCGTACGATAAGTTTTTCTCTGAACCAATAATCGAACACGAGCCTTATATAATTGCAGAAATCGGAAATTCTTCAATGAAAGATTATAAAAAGTCTTTTAAAAAGTATTTCAGTTAGTAAAATTATTTTTTTTCCTTCTTTTTTAATTAAGTAAAGATTTCGTAAGCAATCTCTTTAATGTATTTAAAGACGCTCATATCTCCAGTCCAAGTTGGTAAAATGTTGTGATAGACTACTTCGATTTTTTCAACGAAATTTCTCAATAAAATTTGGAGCGAATCTAACTTCTGTTTACAAAAAATTATGCCCATTGTGTAAGTCCCAGGGTGAATAATTGCGATTGTACCTTTTTTTTGAATGATTGATGTTCCATCCTTATTTGTAAGTTCTTGAAGCATAAATTTAATTGAACCAATCGCACTCGAGACTAAGTCTTCGTCCATTGAGTTGTGGTTATTTCCAAAAAATCGATTATACAAGCACGCCCCCGACCTTTCCATAATAAATACGCTCTCAATTTTATCCTGCCACTCGTATTCAGCCAACGACGGAATTGTAATGAACAATATGGAAATCATTATGATACCCAAGATTTGTAATGCATCACCAATTAATCGCATCCATATACCTACATTATTTAACACGAAATCAATGGTAAAGCTAAATCCCAGACACATCAATAAAAATCCGCTAAAGAATTTGAACGAATCTATTTTGAGTTTTTTGTATTCCTTTTTAACAAGCGGTTTAGAGCTTAGATGGCGCATGTAAAGGATGAAAAACGAAATAAAAACCAACCAAAACGGGAATGTCATTATTTGCGTTAATTCTCGCGCAAAGAAGAAAAAATAAATGAAAATAATAAGAATCCCTAAAAAAATGAATGTAAACAGATATTTTTTAAAAAACACAATTTGTTCCCTTTCCATTAAGAAAATAAAGATGAGTGCTCCAAGTATTTGAGAAAAATAGCCCGCATTTAGAAGAGTTGCGCGAATCTCTTGTGTTGGAGCGTGAAAATCTCCAAAAATAAAGAGTAGGTCCATTATAAAAAAACCGAGAAAAAGCCATATATACGCCTTTTCTTGTAGTTTTCTGATTCGTCTTTTCATGCGTCTAACTCTTAATTGGAATATAAACACCCATTCTAAGCATAAAAACGCTACTATGCACTCAAGAATTAACAACGGTTCTCTAAGAGGTTCTTGTAATGGAAAAATAACTTCTAACAGTACATTAATCACCTCACTTAAACCGTTTGCTCTAACATTTCTTTTATAATAATTTCAAACCCAGAGAATAGCGGTTTTTCGTGGCCTTCTATTCGATCTAATTTAATAAGTAGGGCTTTATAAAACTCCTGAAATCTTTGTTTCAATTTTCTTAATAGGAATTTTACGCTAAGCAGCTCCTTATTAACAAGCAACGCGTAAGTGATTGATGATACTGGTTTATCCCCGTATTCTAAAAAGATGTAGGAGGAGCCGTGCTGAATATATTCTATTTTTTCGCTTTTTGTCTTAGTGATTGCAGCAAAAATGTTATCAATTCCTGTAAGCCCGGCTGAGAATAATTCTTCCTCGTATTTTTTCTGGGGTACTATTTTATAGCCATTATGATTATTTATTTCGTTAAAATCGAACGTATAAAGCCTTTGCTGTCTATCTTGATCGAAAATATATAATTTAAGCAAATTCTTTTTCCAATCAAACTCAAGAAAAGCGGGGAAATCGTAAAGTCCCAAAAATGCAACCAATATACCAGCAATATTTACGACAAGAGCAATAGGTTGAGCAATATTCTCAAATAAATCAAAAGGAAACAAACTTAATATTATTCCTACGGAATAAATCGCACCAATACTCAAAAATTCCCCAGTTAAGATGGTAACAAGCCTTCTCCTAATATTTGGCGTAGATAACTGAATAATTTTTAGTTGAAAAATCACAAGATAAGCAGCGCCTATTATATTAAAAACAACAGTAAATCTAAATTCAAAAGAATCAAGGGAGTATAAATACATAAATAGTAAGGGGATTGCGCTAAAAATTGCCATGAATTTAGTAAATCGAGGATTAAAAATACTTCGAAATTGCACTCCCGAAATTAGTACGAGATAAAAAAACACGGATAATAATAGGGTTAGATACATTAATTTTATAAAAATTTCTGAAATTACAGTATCAGCTATATAAAAAGAGTTAATAGCTTGAAGAATGTATCCAGTCGATGCAAGACCTATAATAACTCCTTTTCCCAATAAGATCTTATTTATACTTAATTTACCTTCTCTATATTTTCGATATAGATGAATATAATACGCACATAACTGAAATCCAATTATGACAGTAATGTATACGATTGGTAAATAGATATCCCTAAGTTCCACCGACATTGAACCCGAAATGTATTCTTGAAGATAATATTTTTTTTATATACCTCTCTTTAATATTTTCTTCTCATCTATTATTAAAGTTATCTTTGTTCCTATATTTCGCGAGAAAGATAAGAAATCAAATCGAATCGAACTTGAAAAAATGTAGAATTAATAAAAAATTTCTTTTGCGTACTTTTCAATTGGATCAAAAATGTCCATATTACCGCTCCAAGTGTCTAATACCTTCCTATATACTCTCTCGATTTTTTCAACGAAGTTTTGTAGTAATATCTGGAGCGATTGTAATTTTTCGTCGCAAATAACAATTCCAATGATATATTTTCCAGGATGTATAAGAGTGATGTTCCCCTTTTTCTCGATGACCGAATTTCCATCCTTTTCAGTTAGCTGTTGTAGCGTGTATTTAATTGAGCCTAAAGCGCTCGAGATTAAATCTTCATCAATATGGTTGTGGGGATCTCGAAAGTTCTTTTTATAAATACATGCCCCCGATTTTAATAATAATAAAAGACTATCTATTTTTTCCTGCCAGTC
>JAHQWX010000352.1 GCA_029856375.1 Promethearchaeia archaeon
CAATAATACCATAGAAAAAGTATAAAAACTATAATTATTTTTTTCAAGCATATTCTCTAGGTTTAAATTCATATTATATTGAGAGATTAAGTGAGTTTTTCTTCTGATTTTTAATTTAATAAAAGGAATTTTGTCAACTAACTCTTTAGAATGCCTTTTTTGCATTTTATTGATATGTTGTTGATATCGGTTTATGAAATAGGATACATCCCCCAAATTCTTAACGCTTAATCCATAAATCGAATAACCACTAAAATACGAAAGGATGTAATCTACTATTTGTTCGGGCTCTGAGTACCCCGGATAAATGTAATCTGTACCTTTTACAAAATCTAATAATCTCAAGGGCATCTCCCGATGAACGAAATAAATAAAAGAAGCGTCGAAATCCCCGAATAAATCTCTCAAATTATCCATAAAGAGAATATCGTTTCTTACATCGCTAACTAATTTAAGTTGTCTAGGATTAAGTCTCTGATAGCTCAATCCATATTCGTTCACTAGTTTCAGTACTTCAATTATGCCACCCAGATTCACGCTATTCACGCATTCTTCTATAGCGTTGAAAATTTTATCGAATCTTTCCGGAATGTTTTCTGGCTTTATATGAACATCTAATATAGTTAAAAAATCTAAAAATTTCTTAAAATCATCTAGGTAATTTAGATTCAAACACTTCGATAAACCTGAATATACTGCCGACTCAAAAAAAGGATGCTTCTTGAGCTTCGCTAAGGAAATAAACTTCGTATCGATTAATTCCCTTTTTATCTCCAATAACTTTTGATATCGTCCTAAGGTTAGATTTTTAATAAATACTTCAATAAACTCTTTTTTCATTTTTGTAAGCGAAGATTCTTGGATTTTTCCAAAATTTTTCTCGTAATATTCCTTTCCTGCTAAATATTCTGAAACGCCCTGATTTCTAATTGTCATAAATAAGTTATTGATAATTTGACTTGAAAATTCGGAAAAATCGGGGAAATTTTCTAAACCTATCTGGTTATTCCTAATTAGATTGTAAAAAAATATTTGAGCTTTTACAGAACCCGTTTTAGAAAACATATTGAAACAATCAACTACTAATTGATGAAGAAATAGCTTAAAATTTTCTTGGAATTTCATTGTTAGCTTTTTTTTGTCAAAATACTGCTGAAATCTGTCCAAATAGAGAATATATAATAATAAAAAATTCGGTTTATTGAATACGCGCACATTATCGTTACATTCTGGACAAAAATAAACAAGGTGTTTTTCATTCACCGGATAAAATCGATTTTTAAAATCGGTAGAAAAGCAATTAGAACAAAATTTTGCGTGTGCTAATAAAGTAAGAAAATCTCGAAAAAAAGTTTCGATAAATTTTTCTGTAATATAAAGCGATTCTAACTGATTGGACTCAATGTAATCGATTAGATAGTTTTTCACAATCGTGAATAAACCAAAATAGTTCTTTTTAAAATCTTCAAGTGACAAAATCCGAAACTTTTCATTTAAGTCAAATAATATTCCGGATGTTTCCCATTCTTTAGCCCTCATAAAGATATCTCTGATTTTATTTAGATTAATATAGTTATTTGAAATAGCCTTTCGAAGAGTTATTTCTAATTCAGAAAGATAATCAGAGGTGCTCATTACAATTATAATAAATCAAAAAGAATATAAATTGATTGTTTTAGAACCATAACAATCCGCTTAATCTAAGATCGCAGCTATTTTTTTTGAAACTGCAGTAATGTTGATGAAAATCATTCCTAAACTTGGATTGGGTACGGTAAGAACGCAGAGTATTGCATTATCGCCCGCACTTGATAGAATGATTAAACCCTCGTCTCCTTCGATCATAATTCTCTTCAAGTTGCCCCGCGATAGCTCTTGAACTGCTCTTTCAGAAACGGATTGAATAGCAGCGCTCATAGCGCTAACTATTCCATCGTTCGCTTCTTCTCCATACTCAGTTTTTGGAAGAGCACTAGCTATAGGTAATCCTTGAATGCTAATTATAGCGCTCCCTTGAATTTCAGAATTCATTGCTTCCATCTGTCTGAGGAGATTTACGAGCTCAGTGATGTTTTCTGACAATTTTAAAATATCAACTTGAAGTAGATTGGTTTTCTATAATAGTATTTTCGAAGTATCTTAATATATATTTATTGTTATTTAACTGATTTATATATTTTTTATTTTTTTTATCTTATTAAAGTAAAAATCAATAAAAATTAACTGCAATAATCTAAATATAATAATACAATACTGTATTAAAATAATATTAAATCGATTAAGAATATAGGTAATAACTCTCATGAGCAAGAAAGAAACAACTAAGAATACTGAAAAAAAACGACCTTCTTCAAATGAAAAACCACCAGAAAAACAAGAATCAGAAAAAACAACAAAAACAGATGAAATTTCAGAAGAAGATAAAAAACAAGAAGAAGAAATTGAAAAAATGATTGAATCCTCACGAAAGGCTGGGGAAATAGCTAAAACAACGAAGGAATTTATCCGTCCAAAAATAAAGATTGGAGCAAAGGTTCTTGAAATTATTCAAGAGATAGAAAATAAAATTCTCGAACTTGAAGGCAAACCTGCTTTTCCCATTAATGTATGCATCAATAACATCGCTGCTCACTATACATCTCCCGTAAAAGACGATACAGTAATTGAAGATGGAGATATTGTAAAAATTGATTTTGGAGTTCAAATTGATGGTTATTGCGTCGATAATGCGTTTACATTAAGCTTCAACGAAGATGAATCACTAAAAAATATAGTAGAGGCCCCAGAAGTCGCTGTTAAAGCTGCAATAATGATGATCAAACCAGGAGCGAAAACCAACGAAATTGCACAAAAAATCGAAGAAATCGTAAAAGGTTATGGATACAGACCAATAAAAGAGTTGGGAGGTCACAAAATCGAACAATGGACGCTTCACGGGACCAAAGAACTTCCTAATATTGGCTCTAAACATGGAGAAGAGATTGAGGAAAACGAGATTTTTGCTGTTGAGGTTTTCGCATCAACTGGGGAAGGGACGGTCCATAGCTCAAGAAATGCCCACATATATAGTA
>JAHQWX010000353.1 GCA_029856375.1 Promethearchaeia archaeon
ATTATTAGAAATGGGGGGTAAGGCCCAACAAGGCACTGGGCAACAATTAGCTATTGATATATTAAAATCTGGGAAAGCATTAAAGAAAATGAAAGAAATTATTGAAATACAAGATGGGGATCCTAATATAACACCTGACGATATCAAAGTTGGACCTAATTCTACTGATTTCACATCTTCAAAATCAGGGTATGTTACCGATGTAGATAACGCTGTGATTAATAAAATCGCAAAAACTGCTGGATGTCCACACGAAAAACAAGCTGGAATAGAAATTCACAAAAAAATCGGTGCAATGGTTAAAGAAGGCGATGTTATTTTTACAATTCACGCAAAAGATAACGCAAAATTGAAAAAAGCCACCGAGATTTTTAACGCGTCAAATCCAGTCATTTTAGGCGGAATGGTTATCGAAAGAATATAACGTCTAAATTATAATCCATTCTTCTAATTTATTTTTTCTATATAAACGGTAAAATTAAATACAAACTAATATGCTATCACTCTAACTTATTGGAGTGTGTAATATGACAGCTACGGTAGAAAAGGTCGAAAAAAAAGTCCAAAGAGAAATTGATTCGCGAGCAATTCCAGAAAAATTTAATTACAAGAAAAATATTATTGCGCTTGTAAAGCTCGACGATTACGAACCAGAAAATATAAGAAACGCTCTCAAAAAGCTTATCGAATTATTAGGAATAAAGGATTACTTCAAAGGTAAAAATATAGTCCTCAAACCAAATGCGTTGGCTGCTGCAAAATTCACATTTACGCCCCCAGAAATTATGGTTGAACTGAAGAAATTAATAGAAAATGAAGCAAAAGAGATAATCGCGGGAGACTCAACCATGACAAAAGGTTTTACCAATACAACGCTTAAACGGAGTAGGATAAAAGAAATGTGCGAAAACGCTGGTATGAAGGTTTTAAACTTTTTTGAATCTAAAAGGGAAAAAATCGACTTAATTAATCCCCCACCTGCTGCAGAGAACAGTATGTATTTACCAAAAGAAGTAACAAGTACTGATTTAGTAATTAACCTGCCGAAATTAAAAACCCATGGAGGCTATGTTTATACTGGAGCTGTCAAGAATCTATTCGGGCTTTTAAGCTATAAAATGACTATGCATCAAACGCATAAGAGGAAATCTGATTTTCAAAAAATGCTTGCAGACATATATTTTGCCGTCGAAGAAACAAACAAATCACAAATGCCTAAAGTCTTAACTATAATGGATGCAGTGATTGCTATGGAAGGAAAAGGTCCACGAGGTGGAAAACCAAGGAAAGTTGGGCTTTTAATTGCTGGTTTCAATTCAGCAGCTGTAGATATTGTTGGATACACCTTAATGAATGGTCATCCTACAGATTTGGAGGCAATAAACTCTGTGGCAGAAAGAACGGGACTTCCCGTAGATATATCTAAATTGAAAATTCTAGGCGAAAATTACACGAATTACATCGTTAAAGATTTTAAAAAACCAAATGTAATGTCGCTAAGAAAAGACAGACTTCCAGCAACGGGAGCATACGCGAAAATTGCTAAAAAATTTACCAGTATATCAATTAAAATTAATGGAAAAAAGTGTCTACTATGTGAAGAATGCGTTAAAAATTGTCCTGCGGGAGCGTTAAGCAAAGAAGAAGATAAAATTGTTGTCGATAAAAACGAGTGCGTTGAATGTTACTGTTGCGGCGAATCATGCCCAAACGGTGCGATAAGTGCAAGAATGTATCTATTTAAAGCATTACCTTATTTAATCACAATAATAGGAGTATCTGCGTTTTTCCTAATTTGGTTCATAATTCAATTAATTTTAAGTATTCTTTGATTGATATCTTAATATCGATATGATTTTTTTTTCAGTTTTATTCCTTTATACTTTCGAAAAAGATGATTGATTTGTCTGAGAAATTGTGGCATAATGTCGCGAGGAAAATAGTGAAAGCGGGAACGCTCCCATTTCCTTTAACAGAGACTCTCATGGATCTACTAAAAATCTTAATAACAGAGGAACAAGCAAAATTTATTAATTTATTCAGAAAAACCTCCATGAATCTCAATGAATTGAAAGAACGCACAGATCTGGACGAAGAATCGATAATTAAGATGTTAACGGAATTATTGGATAAGGGGATTATTACTGGAGCGAGAAGTAGAAGGACAGGAATAATGGTTTATTATTTACTACCGCCCTTTCCTGGTCTATTCGAAATGTCGCTGATTAGGGGTGAAACAGGTGAAAAAGAAAAGAAATTGGCAAAAATATATGACAGAATATTTGGCGAAATAGGACTGGTGACTCAAAGAGAATACGACTTTGTTTTCGAAGAGTTTAAAAAATTCCCACCTCTTGATAGAGTCGTACCAGTGGAGGAGGAAATAGAGCCTAGTGTCGAAGTTGTTCTTCCACTTGAAGAATTGACGAGCATAGTTGAAAATCATGAGGTATTTTCGTTAGCAAAGTGTTATTGCCGTCATCAAAAGGACTTACTAGGAAGACCTTGTAGCATTTCCGACGAGAGATATAATTGCGTTCAATTCGGAAAAACCGCTCAGCATCTTATTGATTATAATTTCGCAAAAGAAATAACTAAAGAAGAAGCCTTAGAAATTCTACATAAAGCTGAAGATGACGGATATGTACATAAAGCTGTTCACGCTCAATTGAACATAGAAAAAGGCTTAGAAGGTTTTTGTAATTGTTGTAAATGTTGCTGTGGCGTTTTTGAATTGTATTATCGTAATGTTGGGCCGATATATTCGCGAGCTTACTACATTTCTAATTTAAACGAAGAACTTTGCGTTGCTTGTGGCACCTGCACAAAATTTTGTCCAACAGAAGCAATAAAATGCGAAAATTCTATTGCAGAAATTGATGAAGAGAGGTGCATTGGGTGCGGTCTCTGTGCCCACCACTGTCCAGAAAAAGCAATTAAATTAATCCGAACTGGACCAAGAGATGTGTATATACCTACATCAAATGATAACTAAAGATAAAGAAGATGGAGACAATAAAACTACTTGATGGAACTGATTGGGATGTAGA
>JAHQWX010000014.1 GCA_029856375.1 Promethearchaeia archaeon
TGTTTCTGAATTGTCTCAAATAGCAGAAAAGAGAAAAGAAGATTTTTACATTTTGGATCACCACGAGATAAATCAAAATATTGAGGATTTAGAGCCCCCTGAAAATTTGTTTTTACTCAATCCAACAGTATATGGATTTGACGGATTAGATGATATTGCTGGCGCAACTTTAACGTACATGTTTTCAAAACAAATAAAACCTTCAATTACTAAATTAGGATGGCTGGCAATTCTTGGTATTGCGGGAGATTCTTTAAAGTCAATGGATAAACTAAAATCGTTTAACCTTGAAGTATATGAAGAAATATTAAGCGAGGAAATTATTGAAGAAAACGATGGCGTAACTCTATTTGGGGGCATGCACGAAAAAATAAAAGAAGGATTGAGGAGTAGCATTCTGCCTTTCATTAAAGAGCTTGAAGGTGAGCTACAAAAATCGAAAATATTACTTAGGAAACTAAAAATTAACGAAAACACCCCAGTTGTGAACCTTAAACCAGACGAGATTGAGAAATTACAAGGTGCTACTAAAGAAGATATTATTGGTAAGTCCGCAATATTACCTATGAAAAACGGTCTTCTAAGATTCGCGTTTGAGCATGCTATACTATTAAACATTTTAGGATTTAATAATATTAATATGGCATTTAACATGGTGTTAAGCCCAAACATCACTCTTTACGCGAAAAAAATGTATTACGATTACATTAAGAATTTAGTTAAAAATCTAAACACCATTTCAAAAATTCAGAAACAAGTCTCAGAAAGAGCAATTATTATAGACGCGAGTGGAAAAATTTCGCCGAGTAATTGGTCGGATTTAGCAAGTTTCGCGACTGTAAACGAGATTTTAGATCCGGAAAAGATACTTTTTCTTGGAGGAGAGGAGCAACGCTATCATATGATGAAATTGAGCGTGAGATGTACTAAAAGATATATTGAAAATCATCCAGGGAAGGGGGCAAATTACATTATAGAAAATATTAAACGGGAGCTGGGAGGAATCGGTGGAGGGCATAAACTCGCGGGAGGATTTAAAATTTCACAAAATTCCTTCAACATTCTAAGAGAGAATATCGATAACTACATCGATTAATTAATTAGAACTTAATCTCAATGCCAATCATAAAAAAAATTACTGATAATATATTTAATATCTCCTTAACTGTAAAGCCGGGCAGTAAACAACGGAAAATATTTCAAGATAATGAAAAATTAATTGTCTCGCTTAAATCCCAACCGACAAAAAATAAAGCAAATAAGGAGCTTATCAATCTTATTAAAAAAACTCTAGATGTTCCCAATCTCGATATCTCAATCTTGTCTGGGAGTAAAAAGAAAGAGAAAACGATTCAATTAATCTTTAAAGAGAAAACTGATACTCTTAATCTCATATTAGAAAGATTATTTAAGCCTTAAACATAAAATTGATATAATAAAAAATAGAGGTAAGAGATCTAAAATGTCAAAACTGGTCTTAGTTGATGGCGCTAAAGGGCACACTGGTTCATTTCTTATAAAGGAGATCTTGGAATCCAAACCAAATTGGCAAATTATCGCCACCGATTTACCTATAGATTCAAGAAAAAAACTAATGAAAAAAGAAACAATATTTAGTAGCGAGTTAAAACAAATGGACGAATTCTTGATTGACCCAAGAGTGGAATTTCTTCCAACAGATTTAACAAAACCCGAAACTTTAGAAGCCTTATTTCAAGGGAGGAAATACGATTTCATATTTCACCCAGCAAGCTTGTACGATTATTTTGCATTACTCGATATTCTCAGAGAAATCAATGTTGAAGGGATAAGAAATCTGTTAGAATTAATAATTAAAACTCAAGACCTTAAGAAATTAGTTTTTGTTCATTGGAGCACTTGTGGAGTTTATGGAGAACCCAAATACGAGAAAGATTTGCGAGGATATCCAATACCGGCAGATGAAAGAGCCCCCTACGATCCTCCGAATTATTATAGTATCAGTAAAATGGAACAAGAATTAGTATTAAAAGAATATGTAAAGGAACACGAGCTAAAATCTATAATAATTAGACCAGCACCGATAATAGGTCCCTATCAAACTTATGGAGCTTATCACATCCTTATGATGATAAACAAACTTGGATTTGCTCCTGGATTGCATATTTATCCCAAAAAGAAAAGACTTGCTATGCCCCTTATCCATATCGAGGACTTAGTCCGCGCCGCGGTTTTTCTTGCAGAGGATGAGAGAGCAATCGGAGAAGCTTTTAATTTAGTTATTAATCCTTGCTTACAGGAAGACTTTCTTGAATATCTGGGAACATTATTAAATACAGATTACATAAACATACCAATTTTGTGGCCATTATATAAACTTCTCTCAAAAATTTTATTCTGGATTGCAAACAGAAAAGAGAAGAAGGCCAGAAAATTGGATTCTAGACCGCAAATCGATTTGTCCATGGCTGGCTATATGAATCATCAGTACCATTTCTCAAACGAAAAAATTAAAATGCTTGGTTTTAATTTTAAATTCCCGGATTACGACGATGTAACCAAGGATACAGTTGAGTGGTATCTTGGAAATAATTGGCTGGAGAGTGATTACTAAAATGGGGTTCGTTAGCAGCATAATAGCGCTCTTTATTTTGGGATGGTTAAATTCTTACTTATACAGGAAATATTTAAGAAAAAGGAATAAAGATTGGATTGCTTTTTTAGCCATCATTTCAATAGGAGTATTCTGGATTTTAGATTGCTTAATTTATTTTGATGTGTTAAATATGACTTGGCTTAATTCTCTGCCTTGGATAAATATACCTGCAAGTGGTTCGGGTAGATACTTTCTGTGGAATTCGTTTATGGTAATAGGATTGCACCCTAATATCTCACCTCAAGCGGGTATGGAAATAGTTGAATTGGTTTTATTAATTTCGTATTTTCCTTGGTATGTCGTCGGAAAACTTTTAGGGAAAATCCTACATGGATATAGAACCTACCAACAAGGTTTATACTGGCCGTTTAGACCAACTAAAACGGTTATAAAAAAGAGAGAGAAATAAGACTCAAAGAAATAAGTAATTTTAAAGATTAACTTCCAATCTTTTTCATTTTTCCACATCGTAAACAGACGATAAAATGGGTCATACCTTCGTCTGCTCTCCTCGTTTGTCGGGTTTCTAGCGCTGCCTTATCGTATCCACACTTGGGACATCTAAAATTCTCGATAACGCTTTGCAGATGCTCATCCTTCCATTTTAATATCTCCGTGGTGCTCTTTACTTCGTCCCTAACGCTTCGCTCGATCTTAGTTTTCATTTTGTATTCATCTTCTTTTTTGTCGTCAAAGGATTTTAGATGTCCGCACGAACGACACTTTAATACCTTGTTTCCGCTGTCGTCCTTAGAGGGAAGCATCATACCTCCGCATTTTTCGCAGAATTCGACCATATTCCCACCATTTCTTAGTATCTTAAACCAAATAATAACGCAACAAACAATACTCCCGTGAGCAAATCTGCCGTCGTACCGGGATTGAGTTGACCCTTTTGTAATTGTAAATAGCTATCAAAATTTATAATTGTTTCTTTTCCTTTTTCACTAATTAAACCACCCATTTCTAAAATTTCCTTAGCTCTCAAAGAAACCTCATTTGCCAAACTTTCTCCGGATTTCCTTATTATCAATGTATCGTTATGATTCGCGAGTATTTTTAAAAAAGTATTTACCGAAGCGATGTTTATATCCTTAGACTCATTAAATGAATTAATAAAATATGGATATCCTTCAGCTAATACTATTTGAAAACCAGACGCGTATTCAGAACTAATTAAATCGTATCCTTTCGAGAGAGAAAATATTTTCTTTAAATTTATATTATCCAGTTTTATCTCTTGAAGCGAATTCTCGTCGTTTAAATCGTATTTTTCTATTTTTCCCATACCACCTGGGTTGCAGTGTCGTATTGCTTTGTATAACAAGATTGTATCTTCGGGTGTTGAATCATTTATGATGCGTTCGATATTTTCTTTATATTTATTAAACGACAAAGCTTTTTGCTTTAAACAAATTATAGTACTCGCCGCTAAAGGGGCTAAAATTAATATATGTCCCAATAATACATTTCCACCTTTTTGCCAACTCATCATTCGATTAGCTGCTGCAAGATAAAATTGACCTAAATTAACAAATGAAAAATTAACTACATTGTTTTCGTATTTGTTATCGATGCGAGTACATAGGTCTTTAAAGGAAGGTAAAATTGCGCTTATTCCAGCGAGAAAGTGTTCGAACCGCGTAGATTCAAAATCTACCGCCCTATGAACATTACCCGGTTTTGGCCACGCTGCAATTTCTAGACTACTTGCAAGGTTAATACAAGTTAAAACATCGTCTAAAGAGTGAATTGAAAGTTTGATATTATCTAACGTAGCCATTATAATAATAGTAGAGAACTAAATAATTTAATAGTAAGTAAATTCGACTTTTTTTCTCTCTTTTATTTCAAATCCGTCCTTATCGTCATCGATGTAAGAGATTGGACGGTATTCGTCTTTTAAATGATTTTTATATAAAAATTTACGAATTCTGAGCTTAATGGTTTTCTTTGCCATTGAAGCGGGCGCTGTGATCTCAAGTTCGTTTCCCTCTCTCAGAATTTGAATTCCCGAAAGTTTTTCTTGCAAAAATCGGGTTAAATCCACAACAAGCGAATCGTCCCTAAAGCTCAAATCGTTAACTTTAAGATAAAAGGTCTTTACTTCTAGTTCTTCTGATTTGACACTATTTTTCTCCGATGACATCTCGTATCACAAATTAGTGAATATAGTATCAATTAAATCTTTTATCATTATTATTTACTTATGGGAAACGATAAAGAAGAAAAAAACAAAGATTTTTTACATTCAACTGAAGATCTGTTTCCAGATTACGAGCCAAAATTAACTCCGGATACCGCACTTGATTATATAAGTGGTCGAGAGGAATATCGTGAGAAAACCATCGAGATTATTCGCAATATAAGTGAACCAAAATTAAAAGATTTAAATCAGATTATAGCTCAATTCAACCATTATTTAAAAAAGGCTGAAGAGAAACTAGGACATTACATAGATGGAAATATGATCCTAGGAGCTCCTCCTAAAGAATATATTCCATCTGAAGCCGAGATAGTAGTTTCCGAATTGGGAAAATCGATTCGTAGTATTTTACAAAATAATCCCGTAGAAAATATTCAAAATTATAAAATGAACGAAAACATTAAAAATCAGAAGATAAAATTCAAAGAAATAATCTTTACCCATTGCGATGTAATGGGATCGGGACGCTTTTTTTACGCTGAGAAATTGGAACCCGAAACAGAATTAGATTTATAGTATAATTAATTAGATGAAAATCATGGATTATGTAAATTTAGATTATACACCGACTGATAAAGACTTAAAATTACTTTATTATGTCGAAAAAGCAGAAAATACCCCTTCTATTGCTAAAGCTGCCGAGGAGATTGCCAAAGAAAGCTCAATTGGAACTTGGACGGATATAATTACGATGTCGGAAGATATAGCCAAACGATTAAAACCGAGCGTTTATCATATCAACGAAGAAGAGAACATAATTAAGGTCGCCTACAACGAAGATCTTTTTGAAGCGGGTAATATGTCTCAAATTCTGAGCGCAGTTGCTGGAAACATATATGGGATGAAAGCAATCGATAATTTAAGGCTCATCGATTTAGAATTTCCTAAGAGCATTATTAATGCGTATAAAGGTCCAAAGTATGGAATTGATGGTATTCGAAAATTACTTAAAGTATATGATAGACCGCTAATAGGAACGATTGTTAAACCGAAAGTAGGATTAAACGAGACTCAACACGCAAATGTTTGCGGAGAAGCGTGGGCAGGAGGATTGGATGTGGTAAAAGACGATGAAAATCTAACAAGTATGAAATTTAATAAATTCGAGACGAGAATCGAAGAGACTATCAAAATTAGGAATAGAATTGAAGGAGAAACCGGTGAGAAAAAGATTTATATGCCCAATATTAGTGCGCCCATGAGCGAAATGAAGAAAAGAGCTGATTTCGTTATTAATCATGGCGGAGAGTATGTCATGGTCGATGTCCTTACCTTAGGATTCTCAGCTATACAAGAAATTAGAGACTATCTTGATGATAAAAATGTGGTGATTCACGCTCATAGAGCGATGCACGCTGCAATAACGAGAACTCCAAAACATGGAATGACTATGCTCTCACTCGCAAAAATATACAGGTTGATAGGCATGGACCAATTACACACTGGAACAGTAGTCGGTAAAATGGAAGGAGGAGAAAAAGAAGTTGTAGATTGTAACAAAGTAATCTCAAATAAGATAGTTGATGAAGAAGACTATTATATGCTTCATCAAGATTGGGGAAATATTAATCCTACTTTACCAGTTGCATCAGGAGGTCTATATCCCAATGTCGTCCAGAAATTACTTAATATTCTAGGGACTGATTTAGTAATACAAGCGGGTGGAGGAGTACACGGCCATCCAGACGGCACGAAAGTCGGTGCAACTGCAATGAGACAAGCAGTTCAAGCCTACATGGATGGCGTCGACTTAAACGATTATGCACAATCCCATTCAGAGCTAAAAGAAGCGCTTGATAAATGGCAATATATAAAATATTAATAATTAAGAAACTAAATCAGGGTACAATTTCTGAAACCATAAGTAAGCATGAGCCGATGGAAATATTCCTGCTTCAGTAATTAATCCATCAATGTACCTTCTACTTACTGTTTCAAATGCAGGGTTCACAATTTCTAAATTTTTAGGTGGCTCTTCCCAAATCTCGTTTGTATCTCTCATTTCAATTATTTCTAATATCCCGAAACTCGTTTCTGGATTATATTTTAACAGCGGTGTGGCTACATAAAATGGAACATGATTCTCTCGAGATACCAAGGCCAATAACCTTGAACCAATTTTGTTCAGAACAGTCCCCTCGCTTGTAATACTATCTGCTCCAACCAATATAATGTCAGCTTCAAAGTGATTCACGGCCCATCTCATAGCCGAATCAACGACATGAATAACTTTGATTCCAGCATCTAATAATTCTTTCGCTGTTTTTCTACCCTGCAATTTTGGCTGCGTTTCAGTATTGACAACTCTAAAGTTTTTCCCTTGATTTTTTGCCTCGATTAAAATTGCTGTAACTACCGAACTATGACAATGAGTAAAAACTGTAAAGCCTTCAGGATCATCGTCAGGAAATCGATTTGCTCCAATTTTAGCAATTTTTGCTTTCGAATCCAACAACATTTTATGATACTCGTCCTTAAACTGCTGTACTTTTGAAGGAATTTCTGATATCGCTATTAATTCTAATTCCTTTTCTAATTTTTTCAAAATATAATTAAGACCGTTCTTCATAGCTGGTTCCGTGGGTCTAGTTGCGAATAAAATATCTTTTCCTTTGTGTAATTTTTTTAATATCTTCTTCTTATCGTCTATTTCTAACCTTTGAGCGTAATCCGATAAAAAATCACAAGCAGATAAGCATACATCTGTTGCACCTTGAATTTCTAACGAGCTAATTCTCTCGGCGTCTTTCTTTAATTTGTCCATTTATATCTCCTCAAAACTACTTTTAAATTCAATACAATAACAATAAAATGAGTATTTATATATATCTATTATGAAAAACTCACCATCCCTAAGGCTGGTCGTTTGTCTTTTCTTCTCGCTGCTTTTTTAGCTCGTCCAGATCTAGTTCGATAAAAAATGGTCCGATATGACCGCATTCGTCACAAATGAATTTCCGAGGACCTAACCAACCAGCTATATTTGTCAAATACCGAACTCTATGTGAACGGCATTTGGGACACACTCTCACATTCTTAGGCATTTAATCACTTATTACTGAAGAATAATCGGTTTATTTCTGTAAATATAAGTTCGAAATGAGGGAAAACAAAGTATTGAAAGTTGTGGGGCACGAAATATTGCAAATATAGTGCGGGTTTCCAAAAACTTACATCCTTGGGATCGAGTACATTCTCGTGAAGTTCATCTAAAGTATCCTTATTAATTTCTGCGGAATCTGGATGCAATGTATAATTCAAATCGTTCCCTTGCGCATTAATCATCGCATATTTTACCAAGCTATATGGATATCCTAAAATTTCTGAGCCAAGTTTATCCGCTCGAATCATGTCTTGCGCCATAATTAGTCTGTTAAAAGGGCGAGTACGAAGAAAGTGAGGGCCTAAACCAATCCCAATCTCTTGACAACCCAAGATACAAATATCAGGAGACATTAATCTTGCAGCAGCGGCGACGGCCTTATCAATTCTGTCGTACTTTCTATGAAAAATGCTTTTTTTCCTTTCCCAAATCGCACCGTACATGTTCTTCTGGGTTAATGTTACTCCACACTCCCAGTGATCTTTAGGGGGAGCGAAGCTAATAATTTTTACATTAGGTTTAAACAATACGCTTGATAAAAGTAAGGGGACATCTAATCCTATACATTTAAATTTTATTGGCTCAACCATTGAGAGGTTTACGAATTTCGTGTTATTTCGCCTTAGCATTTCGTCATATTCTCTTCGCTGCAACATCTTATCGTGCATTTGGTGCGCTCTCATGTTTGCTTCGCATACAAACGGTTTTGCGCCCAATTTCTTTACTGCCTTGATAATAGCTTCGCAAATCAAAGGATCGCTGTAACTTGTTGGGATCTCGTGGATTATGGTCGCAACGCTAATTGCGTTTAAAAGCGATTCACGCTCGGCGATTTCCACCACCAAGATTTATCTTGATGGCTACTAGATCCCCTGATTGTATAACTTCTTCAGCGTTTATCCTATGGAATCCTTCCAAAACGGATTTTTCGATGTTATTGCTAATATCTTGAATGAGAACTGTATCGTTATCTTTTAATACCTTGTGTTCCTTTTCAATTCCGAAATATTTCCCGTCTTTCTTTTCTATTTTGTATCTATCAGTTTCGTGGTTTATCAAGAGTATAGAACCTCTCAATTGTTATTTATTAATTATTATTAAGAAACTCTATAATTACTTTTGCTAATTTCTCACCAACAACTGTTGAAATTTCGTTTAAATTAGCTTTTTTAATACCGTTAACGCTCCCAAATATCTCCAATAGCTTAGACCTTCTAGACGGTCCAATTCCGGGAATATCGTCCAACAGCGATTTTTTAACTCGTTTTTCTCTTAATTTCCTATGCAACCTCAAGCCGAACCGATGCGCCTCGTCCCTAATTCTTTGTAGTAATTGAAGACCAAGTGAATCATTGGGTAAAATTATTGGATGTATTCTTCCGGGTACATAGATTTCTTCGAATTTCTTTGCTAATCCGATTATAGGTATGTTTTCAATTCCCAAATCCTCCAACACTGAAAATGCGCCGTTCAACTGACCTTTCCCACCATCAATTAAAATCAAATCTGGTAAGGTAGTCCCTCTTTCAATTAACGACTTGTAGCGCCGATATACAACTTCCTTCATCATACCTACATCGTCGGGAGTAGTTTTTAATTTTATTTTGTAGTGCCGGTAATATTTTTTAAAAGGCATGCCTTCGAGAAAGGAAACCATTGCACCCGTTGGATCGGTTCCTTGGATATTAGAGATATCAAATCCCTCAATTATTCGCGGGGATGCAGGGAGTTCTAAAACATCTTCTAATTCTTTTAGTGCTTTTTTAATATTATCAGGGCTTGTTTGTTCAAGTTCTTGTCTGACTTTTTCTTGTTCAGTAATTGTACTTGCGTTATTATTTGCAATTTTTAGAAAACCTTCTTCGTAATAATTTTCGGGGGTTTTAAAATTCACTTCCCTCTTTATCAAATCACTTAAAACTTCTCTAATTACTGTACATTCCTCAAGAATTTCGCCTAAAATAATCTCGTCGGGTATGTTTGCAGTTAAATTTAGATAATATTGTTCCATAAAAATGGGAATTAAATTGTTTTCTACAATAATTTTTTCTTTTAAATCATATAAGAAGGGTCTTTTTCCCGTAATCCTCCCTTCTCTTATGAATAAAACTAAAATGGTTGCGTACTCTTCGCCTTTATAATGTCCGATAACGTCTTGATTTTTCTCGTACGCTGAAATAATTGTATGTTTTGTGGTTGCCCCACTCAAATCCTCTAATCTGTCTCGCCATTTCGCAGCAGTTTCAAATTTTAAATCAGATGCAGCCTTATCCATCTTTTCTTTAAGTATTTTCTCTAACTCTTCCGTTTCTCCTCGAAGAAATAATTCGATCTGTTTTACATTTTGTAAATAGTCCTTGGGATTTATTTTACCCATGCAAGGGCCGGGACACAATTTTATCTGATAATACATGCACGGTCTTTTCTGTTTTTCTTTAACAGGTCTTTTACAAGTACAAAAAGGGATGGTTTTTCGTATAAATCTTAAAATCCTCCTGAGTTCCTTTTTATTTGTGTAGGGGCCCAGAAATGCGTTTTTTTGGTTGTACTTCTCTGGTCCTCTAATTATCTTTAATCGAGGGTATTTTTCTGAATATGTGATCATTAAAAATGGATAGGTCGCGTCGTCTCGGTATCTAACATTGTATTTTGGCAAATGTTTCTTAATTTGAATATTCTCTAAGATAAAGGCTTCTTTTTCGTTATCAACAACTATATAATCGATATTTTTAGTATGTTTAACCAAATCTTGAATTTTTTCACCTACATAAGGTACTTGGTAAGTTGTTTTTTGAAAATATTGAGCTACCCGTTTATTTAAATCGATCGCTTTCCCAATATAAATTATTTCGTCCTTTTCATCTTTAAATAAATACACACCCGGTTTATGCGGGAGGCTTTTTCGCTGAACTTCTAAATCGACCATAAAGACCTAAAGAATATAAATCACTGTTGATATTTAAAGCAATTCACTTAGTAAAATAACATTGTAAGAAATGTTTTTATTATAAATGAGTTTTAATCTCTATAAATAAAAAAAATGTGATCTCTATGAAAATATTAGTTGCGTACTATTCAAATACTGGTAATACAGAAAGAGTAGCAAAAGCGATCGCTGATGCGTTAGCTAGTGAAGAATTAGAATTACTACTTGTGAAAGATGTCAATCCAAGTACCCTAGGTTCCTACGATCTCGTAATATTAGGATCGGGGATTTACGCGAGTAAGGTGCATGTTTCAATTACTAAAATGATGAAAGCAGTGGAGAGTTTTCCACCGAAATTCGCCTTTTTTTGTACCCATGCGAGTGATAACATGTATCAAGATGGGTTTAAAGCTGTAATGAGGGTGATTAAAAAAACAGACTCGTCGATAGTAGGAGAATTTGACTGCATGGGAGAAAATCTAGGTATGCCCAAGGAACAACAACTAAAAATGTTGGAAGGCTTACCTCCTGAACAAAGAAAAAAGGCGGAAGATCATCAAAAAAAGCTTAAAGGGCGCCCGAACGAGGAGGATTTAGAAAACGCGAAAAAATTTGCGAGAACTCTAATTTAAAATATTTTCATAAATAAGTTTTAACCATCTTTTAGTTTCAATTTGAGAGTTATGATCCCGGGATGGATTGATCTTCAAGTAAATGGTTATAAAGGAGTCAATTTCTCTGATATTAATCTTTGCATTGAAGACATTGAATTTGTTAGTAAAGAATTATTCAAACAAGGGACAATTGGATATTGCCCAACAATAATTACTTCACCTCTGGAAGTATATAAGCACAATCTCCCCCTAATTTCCCAAGCATGTCATTCAAAGAAGGGTGCTCAGATATTGGGAATACATTTAGAAGGACCTTTCATCAATCCCGAATCTGGACCAAGAGGTATACACCCTCCTAAATATATAATATCACCTTCGATCGAGCTCTTCGAAGAATTTCGCATTTGGGCCAATAATAAATTGTCTATTTTGACGCTCGACCCAGAGCGTAAAGGCGTAATATCATTGATCAAACACATAATTAATACGAGTAAAACGGTGGTTTCGATTGGTCATCATATGGCTGGAAAGGAAATAATTCAAAAATCTGTAGAGGCAGGAGTTCGGGCAGCAACACATGTCGGTAATGGACTCGCAGATATGATCCATCGACATAGTAATCCTCTGTGGCCTATTTTAGCAGAAGATAGATTGACAGGTTTATTTATCACAGATGGTTTCCACATACCTAAGGAAATGATAAAAGTCTGCCTTCGGGCAAAGGGTGTATCCAGATTTATCGTGACAAGCGATGTTGTTCATTTGGCTGGTATGAGACCAGGAAGTTATGTTATTAGTGATTTGCCAGTAATCCTAGAACCAAATGGTTTTTTACACCGAGAAGAGAATAGATTACCTGCTGGCTCGGTTTCAACAATGATGGAATGCATGAATTTCTTGGCGTCTCTTGGGGTGCTCAATGAAAAGGAGTTATCGAAAATTGGACATGAAAATCCATTAAATCTACTTGGAAAAAAAATTGACCCGGATCGTTCAAATAAATCTATTAATGTAGAATTTAATAGAAAACAATTTACCTTGAGAAATTGATTTTTTCTAATTTTGTCCTTCTTAATCTTTTAAGTGAAGTGTTTTTCTAATTTCCAATAGGTGTAGGAATACTTTTTGTTCCGATTTTGGTATTTAATTTTAAAGCAATAAAGTAAAAAACAATTGGTGCAGCTAACCAGATCAACTGGGGTAATAGCGTGATATTTTTGTTGTTGAATTGAAACAATGCCATGTTATACCATACGCCAGGACCTATATAAAATTCCCAACCTTCTGAAAAGGTACTAGTTAACTCGACAATCAACTCAGAAATCTGCCCAACAAGAATTAAAACTCCTAGTTCTTTCCACTTAAATCCTTCGAAACAAGGTTTTTTGCACAAAAGATGTACGAATAAAACGCAGAGAAGAAATAGACCGCCGTCCCAGAGGCTATGGGTCGTAACAATGACAAAAACCGCTAATGGTCCTTGTATGGGAGTCGGTATTATAAAAATAGACGCAGGATATGGATATCCACAGCAGATATGCAATTCGTTTGCAATAGACAATGGAAGCTCCCACAATATCCCGAGACCAAATCCAATCCAATATAAATACCAATAATACTTGCTTAGGTATTCCTTTTTATATAGGATTAACACTATTCCACAAATTATAACGCCCATTAACCAGATAAAGATGTAAAAGCAACCTTCCATAAATCTCGCTTACCTATTAAGCAATTTCAATCCTACTCTCGAAAGGGCATTGTCTAAAGCGACTAAATCCTTTACGCATTCCCTTATTAACACCTTTTTATACAATCCCTTAGAAACCGCTTTTATGAACATCGCAAGCGGTACGATCCTCTTATCAAAAATGTATAATTTGGCTTTCTTTATCCCTTTAAGG